>NZ_VNIB01000007.1:115000-194907 GCF_008124615.1 Geothermobacter ehrlichii | reverse complement strand
GAAATAAAAACAAGCGTTTTTGCTTACTTTTTTCGCGTTGAAAAAAGTAAGGCGCCTGGCGGGGCGCGACCCGCCGGTTTTGCTTTTGATGGGTTGCGACCTTGCGGTCGATGGATGTTGATCCGGGGTTGCGCCCCCGGACGACGCCGTCCTCTTTTGCCGGCCCAAAAGAGGACGCAGAAAAGGGCCTTACGCCTGCGGCGGGCATTGCTGTCGCGTCGGTTCGGTGGGACGAGGCAGGGTTCAGACCTGCCAGGTAGCGTCGGTGCTCCGGGCCGGCAGGAAAAGCTTCCCAACGAGCGGCAGGCCGCTCGATGGGCCAGGTTGCACCGTCGCGGCCCCGACGGGAACGGTTGTGCCAGGACGGGCATTTCCGTTGGGGCACCTCCGAACAAACTGGCCCGTGTGAGCGCAGCGAGCCCGGGAACGATGCCTTATTGTTGCCACGAAGAAGATGCCAGCTTGTTTGGCGGCAGCGTTGAAAAGAGGCACCGCCGACCGCGGAAGAAATAGAAAGAAGCGTTTTTGCTTACTTTTTTCGCGTTGAAAAAAGTAAGGCGCCTGGCGGGGCGCGACCCGCCGGTTTTGCTTTTGATGGTTTGCGACCTTGCGGTCGATGGACGTAGATCCGGGGTTGCGTCCCCGGACGACGCCGTCCTCTTTTGCCGGCCCAAAAGAGGACGCAGAAAAGGGCCCTGCGCCTGCGGCGGGCATTGCTGTCGCAAAGGTTCGGTGGGGCAAAGGTTCGTTTGTCCCGTCAAAAGAGCTTCAGCTCTTCGGGCCAACAGAAAAGCTTCCCAACGAGCGGCAGGCCGCTCGATGGGCCAAGGTTGCACCGTCGCAGCCTCAACGGGGACGTTCCTGTATCGAACAGCCGTTTCCGTTGGGGCACCTCCGAACAAACTGGCCGTGCGAGCGCAGCGAGCCCGGGAACGATGCCTTTTTGTTGCCAAGGAGAATAGACCAACCTTCTTGGCCGTAACGTTGAAAAAAGGCACCGACTGTCGCGCCAGAAATAGAAAAAGCGTTTTTGCATCCTTTTTTCGCGCTTGAAAAAAGGATGGCGCCTGGCGGGGCGCGACCCGCCGGTTTTGCTTTTGATTTTGTTTGCGACCTTGCGGTCGATGGAGGCTGATCCGGGGTTGCGCCCCCGGACGACGCCTTACTCTTTGGCGCTCCAAAGAGTAAGCAGAAAGAGCTTCGCCTGCGGCGGGCATTGCTGTCGCAAAGGTTCGGCGGGTCGAGGCAGGGTTCAGACCTGCCAGGTTGCGTCGGTGCTCCGGGCCGGCAGGAAAAGCTTCCCAACGAGCGGCAGGCCGCTCGATGGGCCAGGTTGCACCGCCGCAGCCTCAACGGGGACGTTCCTGTATCGAACAGCCGTTTCCGTCGAGGCAGCTCCGAACAATCTGGCCCGTGCGAGCGCAGCGAGCCCGGGTGAAGGGGGCTGAAAAAAGTAAGGCGCCTGGCGGGGCGCGACCCGCCGGTTTTGTTGTTGGCCGCGGATGAACGCCGATGGCCGCGGATAACATCGCAAATCGCAGTTCGATCATTTCATAACCTGAGGTTTGTTCATGATTCTTCCTGTCATCCTTTCCGGAGGGGCCGGCTCCCGGCTCTGGCCGCTGTCGCGCGAACTCTATCCCAAGCAGCTGCTCGCCCTCTGCGGCGAGCAGACCATGCTGCAGCAGACGGCGGCGCGGCTCGACGGCCTGGACGACGTGGCGCCGCCGCTGGTGGTCTGCAACGAAGAACACCGCTTTCTCGTCGCCGAACAGTTGCGCTCCCAGGGCTGCGGCTGGTCGGGAATCATTCTCGAGCCGGTGGGCCGCAACACCGCGCCGGCGGTTGCGGTGGCCGCCCTGCGCGCAAGCGCGCAGGGTGACGATCCCCTGCTGCTGGTGCTGCCGGCCGACCACCTGATTCGCGACATCGAGGCCTTTCGCGCCGTGGTACGGGCCGGAGCCGCCGTCGCCGCCGAGGGCTACCTGGTAACCTTCGGCATCGTGCCCGACAGGCCGGAGACGGGGTACGGCTACATCCGCGCCGGTGAGCAGATCGCCGCCGTTCGCGGGTCCCGGGAGCCGTCCGCCTTTGTCGTCGATGCATTTGTCGAAAAACCCGATCTCGAGACGGCGCAGACCTACCTCGATTCCGGCGACTACTACTGGAACAGCGGCATGTTCCTCTTCCGCGCATCCGCCTTCCTGGCCGAGCTGGAAGCCTTCGACCCCGAGATGCTGGCCGCCTGCCGCGCCGCCTGCGACGGCCTGATTGAGGATCTCGATTTTCTGCGCCTCGACCGCGAGGCCTTCGCCGCCTGTCGCGCCGACTCCATCGACTATGCCGTCATGGAAAAGACCCGCCGGGCGGCCGTTCTCCCCCTGGATGCCGGCTGGAACGACGTCGGCTCCTTCTCTGCTCTCTGGGAGGTGGGCGAGCGGGATGCCGCCGGCAATGTCCGGCAGGGCGACGTGATCGACGTCGACGCCAGCGACTGCTACCTGCATGCCGGCAGTCGTCTCCTGGCCGCCGTCGGCGTGCGCAACCTGGTGGTGGTCGAAACCGCCGACGCCGTGCTGGTCGCCGACCGGGACCGGGTGCAGGACGTCAAGAAGATCGTCGAGCGCCTGAAAGCCGACGGCCGCTCCGAAACCCTGCTGCACCGCCGGGTGAACCGGCCCTGGGGCAGTTACGAAGGAATTGATGCCGGTGACCGCTTCCAGGTCAAGCGGATCACAGTCAATCCCGGCGCCCGACTCTCACTGCAGCGGCACTTCCACCGTGCCGAGCACTGGGTGGTCGTCTCCGGCACCGCCCTGGTCACCTGCGGCGACAAACAGCTGACCCTCAGTGAGAACCAGTCGACCTACATCCCCCTGGGCGAAGTGCACCGGCTGGAAAATCCGGGACAGATCCCGCTCGAGATCATCGAGGTGCAGTCCGGCTCCTACCTCGGCGAAGACGACATCGAGCGGCTCGATGATCAGTACGGGCGTTGAGGAGAGTGTTTTTAAGGCGTTTATGGGACGCGGATGAACGCGGATAAGGCTTAAAACCTGAAAAAGCTAAAAGGTTTTGTTTTTCATCTGCGTGTATCTGCGCAATCGGCGGCTGAAATGCTATTGTTTGTTAGCCGCAGATGAACGTGGATAAACGAGGATGAACGCGGATAAAATCATAGAACCTGAAAATCATAAAGATTTTGGTTTTCAATCGGCGTGCATCGGCGTAATCGGCGGTTAGAAAAATCTTTGGTTTTAGCCGCAGATGGACGCAGATGGACGCGGATAAAATCAATAGAACCTGAAAAAACATAAAGGTTTTCGTTCTCAATCCGCGTGCATCTGCGTAATCAGCGGCTGAAAAAGATTTCGAGGTTTCCATGATGAACAAAAATTCCCGCATTTTCGTCGCCGGCGCCCGGGGGCTGGTCGGCTCGGCCATGGTCCGACGCCTGCGTGCCGAAGGCTACGACAACCTGCTCACCCCCGAGCGTGACCAGCTCGATCTCACCAACCAGGCGGCGGTGCGTGATTTCTTCCACCGCGAAAAGCCCGAGTATGTCATCCTCGCCGCCGCCAGGGTCGGCGGCATCCACGCCAACAACACCTATCCGGCCGAGTTCATCTACCAGAACCTGGCGATCCAGAACAACGTCATTCACTCGGCCTGGGAGTGTGGTGTCGAGCGGTTGCTCTTTCTCGGCTCCTCCTGCATCTATCCCAGGCTGGCGCCGCAGCCGATGCGCGAGGAGCACCTGCTGACCGGGTCGCTGGAGCCGACCAACGAGCCCTACGCCATCGCCAAGATCGCCGGTCTGAAGATGTGCGAGGCCTACAACCGCCAGTACGGCACCCGCTTCGTGGCCGTCATGCCGACCAACCTTTACGGGCCGGGCGACAACTTCCATCCCGAAAACTCCCACGTGCTGCCGGCGCTGATCCGCCGTTTTCACGAGGCGAAGCTGGCCGGCGCTTCCGAGGTCGTCGTCTGGGGCAGCGGCAAGCCGATGCGCGAGTTTCTTTTCGTCGACGACATGGCTGACGGTTCCCTCTTCGTTCTCAACCTGCCCGACGAGGTGCTGGCGGAAAACCTGCTCTCCTATCCGCGGCCCTGCTTCGTCAATCTCGGCACCGGCGAGGACGTCAGCATCCGCCAGCTTGCCGAAACCGTGCGCGAGGTGGTCGGCTTTGCCGGGAAGCTGGTCTTCGACACCAGCAAGCCCGACGGCACGCCGCGCAAGCTGCTGGAGGTTTCCCGCCTGCGCGAGCTCGGCTGGCGCGCCCGCACTCCCCTGCGCGAAGGGATCGAACAGACCTACCGCTGGTTTCTCGACAACGCCGAGCGGGTGCGGGGATAGGGGGAGTCGATATTTGCGACCTTGCGGTCGATGGACGTTGATCCGGGGTTGCGGCCCCGGATGCCGCCTTACTCTTTGGCGCTCCAAAGAGTAAGCAGAAAGAGCTTTCGCCTGCGGCGGGCATTTCTGTCGCGGGTGTCTGGCAGGTCGATCTTCCGCTTGTCCCATCGAAGAAGCGCCAGCTCTTCGCAACAGGCAGAAAAATCTCCCCAACGAGCGGCAGGCCGCTCGATGGGCCAGGTTGCACCGCCGCAGCCACAACGGGGACGTTCCTGTATCGAACAGCCGTTTCCGTTGGGGCACCTCCGAACAAATTGGCCCGTGTGAGCGCAGCGAGCCCGGGAACGAATGTGTTTCCTGCTGCCACGAAGAAATAACGGTCTGCTTGACGGAACAGTTGAAAAGAGCCACAGACTTTCGCAGCAGAAATAAAAACCAGCGTTTTTGCTTACTTTTTTCGCGTTGAAAAAAGTAAGGCGCCTGGCGGGGCGCGACCCGCCGGTTTTCCTTTTGATTTTGTTTGCGACCTTCGGCCGATGGAGGCTGATCCGGGGTTGCGCCCCCGGACGACGCCTTACTCTTTGGCGCTCCAAAGAGTAAGCAGAAAGAGCGTCGCCTGCGGCGGGCATTGCTGTTGCGAGGGTTCGGTGGGGCAAAGGTTCGTTTGTCCCGTCAAAAGAGCTTCAGCTCTTCGGGCCAACAGGAAAGGCTTTCCCAACGAGCGGCAGACCGCTCGCTGGGCCAGGTTGCACCGCCGCAGCCTCAACGGGGACGTTCCTGTATCGAACAGCCGTTTCCGTTGGGGCACCTCCGAACAAACTGGCCGTGCGAGCGCAGCGAGCCCGGGAACGATGCCTTTTTGTTGCCAAGGAGAATAGACCAACCTTCTTGGCCGTAACGTTGAAAAAAGGCACCGGCTGTCGCGCCAGAAATAGAAAAAGCGTTTTTGCATCCTTTTTTCGCGCTTGAAAAAAGGATGGCGCCTGGCGGGGCGCGACCCGCCGGTTTTGCTTTTGATGGTTTGCGACCTTGCGGTCGGATGAGGTTGGTCCGGGGTTGCGGCCCCGGACGACGCCGTCCTCTTTTGCCGGCCCAAAAGAGGACGCAGAAAAGGGCCCTACGCTTGCGGCGGGCATTGCTGTTGCGAGGGGTCGGTGGGTCGTTACAACGTCGGCTCAACCCGGAACGCCGGCTCTTCGGGCTCACAGAAAAATCTCCCCAACGAGCGGCAAACCGCTCGATGGGCCAGGTTGGTCCGCTGCAGCCTCGACGGGAACGGTGCTTACCAGAAGGAACGGTTCATTGTGCGCAGCTCCGAACCGAACCGTTTGGCCCGTGTGAGCGCAGCGAGCCCGGGATCGATGCTTTTCCTGTTGCCACGAAGAGCGGACAGTTCTCATTTGGCTGTCCGGGCAAAAGAGGCAACGAACCTTTGCTCCAGAAATAAAAACCAGCGTTTTTGCATCCTTTTTTCGCGTTGAAAAAAGGGTGGCGCCTGGCGGGGCGCGACCCGCCGGTTTTGGTTTTAGCCGCAGATGAACGCGAGGGAGGCGGCGAAGGCCAAATCCGCCACCTGCTACCTGCCACCATTTTTTTTACCCCTTTTTTTTCTTTTTTCCCGATTCCCCGGGAAAATTTGAGATTTTTTTGAGATCTTGGCATTACAATGCCACCATCTTGATAAACCGCTGTTTTTGTATTGGGGCGGTTTGGCCTGCGGGAGGCGTTTCCCCCTGACCTGCCACACGTCCACTTCTGCCACGAAGTTTCCCGTCGGTGCATTAAATTCACAGGGTTGTCCCACTTTCTTGTTCTATTCGATCGAGAGTCCGTGCCGAGTCTCACAGGGAGGAGACCATGACACGCCTTTTTATTGTCCTGATTTCGATACTGCTGGTCCTGTTGACCGTTCTGCCCGCTCTGGCCATCGGCGCCAGCGAAACCCCGCCGCTGCAGGTGAATGCGTCGACGGCACAGCCGGCGGCGATCCTGACCGTCACGGTGAACGACACCGGAAATGCGCCCGTTGCCGGAGCGGTGGTCTGGATCGAAGATCCGGCTAGCGGAGATCTGCTCGGCTTCGCCAGCAGCAACGCGCAAAACGGCAGCGCTCCGGTCGTCGGCGACTTCACCATCATCGACATCGCCGACGCCAACGGCCACTTCCGCCTGCCTCTGCTCGGCGGCGACTGGCGCATCTACGCCCAGGACCCCGCCACCGGCGATCGCGGTCCCGAGCAGCTGCTGACTCTCACCATCGACGGTAACAATCAGATAGATGCCGGTGAGACGATCACCGGGGTGGATTTGACGGTGGGGGCGGTGCCGGTTTCGAGCGTAACTGCACAGCTGAGTCCCAGTCGGTGCAGGTTGGTCAGAGCGTTATTGTAACGGCCAGTGCCAGTGGTGGCAGCGGTAGTTACGAATACCGGTTCCAGCTGTACGAGAATGGAACCTTGACCGAGTTGCAAGCCTATTCGGTGAACAGCAGCCTGACCTGGGCTCCGAGTGTTGCCGGGGATGTGTACAGGGGATGTGTACATCGTGGTCGATGTTCGCAATCAAGGGTCGGCAGCACGGTATGAGGTCCGTCGATGGTTAGGACTTTCGATCTCACCATGAGTATATGCCTCATGCTGGATAAGTGCAGCCCCGCTAAAAAGCGGGCTTTTCAAATGGTTGTGGTCTGTTTGTCTGGATTTGAGATTTTTTTGAGATTTTGAACCTACACTAGGCGCCCTGTAACCGCTGGAATCTGTGCAGAGAAACTGGTTAACCGTAGATGCACGCTGATGCGCGCTGATAAAGGTAACAAGAGCATTGTGCTTTTTTTCGAGACTTGAGTTTCTGCCTTGCGTTAATCGGTGGCCATTGGCAGCTCAGTAAAACAGGAGGGGGCTATGTACCTGAACGTCTGCAGTCATTGCGTTCATGGCAGTGAAAAAGACGGCCATTCCCACTGCGGCCGCGAAGCGGTCTATAGCTACCTGAGCAATTGCATCCAGAAAAAGGCGTTGCGCTATTACCTGGAGCGGGAGGCGGAAGCGCACAGCGGAGAGGTTGGCAAGGTTGTCTCGTTTTGACCGCTCACTCTGTCATCCGACATTCGTGCCCTGCAATGTAGGACTGTCATGGTAACCTTCGACTCCATTATTCAGCGCCGGGGCAAAATCGCCGTTGTCGGTCTCGGCTATGTCGGCCTGCCGCTGGCGGCTGCTTTTGGGCACAAGCTCGATGTGATCGGGTTCGACATCGACCGTCGCAAGCTCAACCAGCTGCGTGACGGTCTGGATATGACCGGCGAGCTTTCCAGCGAGCAGCTTGCCGCTACCCGCATCGATTACACCGACGATCCGGCGCGGCTGGCCGAGGCGCGTTTTGTCATCGTCCCCGTCCCCACGCCCATAGACGGTAACAAAAAGCCCGATCTGCGGCCGATCGAAGAGGCCAGTCGCACCATCGGGCAGAATCTCGCCAGAGGCAGCATCGTCGTTTACGAGTCGACCGTCTATCCCGGTGTCACCGAAGAGGTGGCGGTGCCGATTCTCGAAGCCGAATCCGGTCTGCAATGCGGGGTCGATTTCAAGGTCGGTTACTCGCCGGAGCGCATCAACCCTGGCGACAAGGTTCACACCGTTGACAAGATCGTCAAGGTCGTCTCCGGGCAGGATGCCGAGACCCTGGAGACGGTCGCTGCCGTCTACGAGCTGATCGTCACCGCCGGGGTTCATCGGGCCTCCAGCATCAAAGTCGCCGAAGCGGCCAAGGTGATCGAGAACACCCAGCGTGATCTCAACATCGCCCTGATGAACGAACTGGCGATCATCTTCGACAGGCTGGGCATTTCCACCCGTGAGGTTCTGGCCGCTGCCGGCACCAAGTGGAACTTTCTCCCTTTCACCCCCGGCCTGGTCGGCGGTCACTGCATCGGGGTCGACCCCTACTATCTGACCCACAAGGCCGAGAGTATCGGCTACCATCCCCAGGTGATACTCGCCGGTCGGCGCATCAACGACGGCATGGGCAAGTTTGTCGCCGAGCAGATGGTCAAAAAGCTGATTCGGGCGGACAAGACAGTCAAGGGTGCGCGGGTCCTGGTTCTCGGCCTGACCTTCAAGGAGAACTGCCACGATATCCGCAATACCAAGGTGGTCGATATCGTTGCCGAACTCAGGGAGTACGGCGTCGAGGTGCTGGTCCACGACCCCATGGCCGATCCTGGTGAAGCTCAGCACGAATACGGTCTCGACCTGGTTGACCTCGAAGACATCGCCCCGGTGGATGGGGTTGTCTGGGCGGTTGCTCATAGGGCTTTTGCGGATATCACTCCGAAGCAGCTCAAGGATCTCTGCGGCAATGGCAACGGCTCCGGGGTGGTGATGGATGTGAAGGGTGTGCTGGCGAGGGATGAGGTGGAGAAGGTTGGGATGCAGTATTGGAGTTTGTAAAAGGCTAATAGCCGCAGATGAACGCAGATGGACGCGGATAGGGTTTGAATCTCAAAGGCAAGATATTGATTTCAAGGCCTTCGACTTCATCAGCGGTCAATTGGTTTTTGAATTTTCAGGAGAACATGAATGTACCTGGCGGTTTGTAGCGATTGTCAATACGGCGGTGAAAAAGATGGCAAAAGCCATTGCGGCAAAGAGTCCGTCTACAGTTATCTGACCAGGTGTATTCAGGTGGAATATACCTGGAGCGGGAAGGGGACGCAGAGAGGGTGGCTGAGGCGGTTTGAACGCCGAATTTGGGGTTAGACTTGAGGATTGTGGATATATCAACTACGTCCCCGGCAGATTCCCTGATCTTCACATCGTGAGAGATGTGATGTGGAGCAGAGCAATTTGCTGACAGCGTTGCCGATCCCGCTACCAGAGAACTGGACGAATTATGTGAACACACCCTTAACGGGGCTTGAGTTGAACAAGATAAAAAAGAGGATGGGCCGCTAGGGATTGACCACGCAGGTGCCTGTCCTCCTGAGAGGTTTCCAGAGTCAGGTCTTTAATTTTATTAATATCATTAATTCAATTGCGTTGTTAAGGAAAATGATTCGAAGGGCAAGGATAACATGCTCAAGGAAAAATCAATTCTTGTAACAGGTGGCACTGGTTCATTCGGTAAGAAATTTATCGAAACTATCTTAAAAAACTATCCTGAAATCAAACGTGTGGTTGTGTTTTCTCGGGATGAGTTAAAGCAGTTTGAAATGGCTCAGCAATTCCCAGAAGAGCAATACCCCCAAATTAGATATTTCATTGGTGATGTCAGGGACCGGGACCGCCTGATCAGGGCTTTAAAGGGCATTGATATTGTCATTCATGCGGCCGCTCTCAAGCAGGTGCCTGCTGCCGAATACAATCCGTTTGAATGTATCAAAACCAACGTCATCGGTGCGCAGAATGTCATTGAGGCGTGCCTTGATTCAGATGTGAAAAAGGTCGTTGCCCTGAGTACCGATAAGGCCGCCGGCCCTATCAACCTTTATGGCGCGACCAAATTATGTAGCGATAAACTTTTTGTTGCGGCCAATAACATGAAGGGTCTTCAAGACATAAAACTTTCAGTCGTCCGTTATGGCAACGTCATGGGCAGCCGGGGCAGTGTCATTCCTTTCTTTTTGGACAAACGGAAGGAAGGGGTCTTGCCGATCACTGATGAGAACATGACCCGGTTCAACATCACCTTGCAGGAAGGTGTTGAGCTTGTCTTGAAGGCTTTGGATATCATGTGGGGCGGCGAGATTTTTGTACCGAAGATCCCCAGTTACCGCATCATGGATATTGCTGAAGCCATAGCGCCAGGCTGTAAAACGGAAATTGTGGGTATCCGGCCTGGGGAGAAGTTGCATGAAGAAATGGTCACGGCGACTGACGCCATCAACACAGTTGAATTTGATGATTATTTCGTAATTTTGCCATCAATCAGATTCTGGTGTCCTGATGAGTTTATGAGCAACAACGGTGGTCGACCTTGCCCACAGGGGTTCAGTTACAACAGTGGATCAAATACAGACTGGCTCTCCGTTGAACAGATTCGTTCACTGATTACAGAGCATGTGGATTCTGAATTCAGTATTTGATGATGGGTAAAAAGAAATTTATTCCATACGGGCGGCAGTCCATTAGTGAAGAAGATATCCAGGCGGTTGTGGATGTGCTTCGCTCTGACCGGCTAACACAGGGGCCAGTGGTTGAGCAATTCGAGCGTGCTGTCGCCGAATATTGTGGTGCCAAATACGCTGTTGCCGTCTCGAACGGGACTGCTGCGTTGCACTTGGCGGCACTAGCCGCTGGTTTTGAGGAAGGTGATGAAGTCATTACTTCACCGATCACCTTCGTTGCCTCGGCCAACTGCATTGTCTACTCAGGAGCTACTCCGGTATTTGCCGATATTGATCGAAACACCTACTGTATAGATCCGGAGCAAATTAAGAGAAAAATTACTTCAAAGACTAAAGGTTTGATCCCGGTTCATTTTGCCGGACAGCCTTGTGACATGGTTGAGATTTCGACAATTTCTAAAAGGAACAACCTCATTGTCATCGAAGACGCTGCACATGCGATAGGTGCCAGCTATGAAGTCGATGGCCGGACTTACAAGGTTGGTTGTTGTGCCCACTCCGACATGGCCATTTTTTCCTTTCATCCGGTTAAGCATTTGACGACCGGAGAGGGGGGGATGATCACCACCAATAGCCCTGAACTATACGAACGACTCTGCCTTCTGCGCACCCATGGGATTATCAAGGATCCAAAACGACTGGGGCGTAATGACGGCCCTTGGTACTACGAGCAACAAGAACTGGGTTTCAACTATCGTATTACCGATATTCAGTGTGCTCTTGGGCTGTCTCAACTAAAACGGCTTGATGAATTTGTCGGGCGCCGGCGGCAGATTGTAAAAAAATATAACGACGCCTTCTCAGAGTGCGACACGTTGATTGTCCCACAGCAGAGGGCCGGAGCGAACTCCTCTTGGCATTTGTATATGCTGGGTTTTCAATCGTTCGATCGCCGAGTAGTTTTCGAAGCTTTACGTGAGTGTGGCCTTGGGGTGAATGTCCATTATATCCCATTACATCTGCAGCCTTTTTACGCTGACAATTTCAACTTATCTGTAGGTGATTACCCTGAAGCTAATAAATATTACTCCAGAGTCATTACACTCCCTCTTTACCCCTCAATGACCGACAAGGATGTCCAACAGGTATTAAATGCTGTTCATGAAGTAGTGGAAAATAACTAGCTATGACTATCCAAGCAGAAATCTATCAATCAAAGCTGGCTATTGGAACTGCTCAGTTTGGAATGGATTATGGAATTTCTAATTCCAAGGGGCGCACACCTGAAAAAGAGGTCGCGCGTATTCTTAAAATGGCGAGCGTTTCAAATATAAACATCCTTGATACTGCGCCTGCTTATGGGCGAAGCGAAGAAATTATTGGACATGTAATATCAGGTCTTTCCCCATTTAAAATAATTACAAAAACAAAGATTTTCGAAAAGGGGCTAAGTGGGAGAGATGTGGCCGAGCAATTAGGCGATACCTTTAAAGACTCTTTAGAGAGGCTGGGCGTAGAGTCTGTTTATGGCCTCATGGTGCATCAACCTTGTGATCTCCTCAGCGAATCAGGGATGGCACTTTTTGAGGCTATGGAGATGTTACAGGAACAAGGCCTCGTGAAGAAAATTGGTGTGTCTGTTTATACAGCTGAGCAGATAGAGCAATGCATGATGCGATATCCAATTCAGTTGATGCAGGTTCCTGTAAGTGTGCTGGATCAACGGTTGCTGTTGAGTGGGCACCTCACCTCTCTCAAAAATGCAGATGTTGAGGTTCACGCCCGCTCCATTTTTTTGCAGGGGCTTCTTCTTGTGAAGCCCGAAGATTTGCCTCCCTATTTTGAGGGTGTGAAAAAGAATTTAGACCTTCTTCGAAATGCCATTGAGGAATCAGGCTATACGCCCGTTCAAGCTGCACTCGGATTTGTAAATGCACTCGACGAGGTCAACGCCATTGTTTGCGGGGTTTCCTGCCTGGAGGAGTTTGAAGAACTAATCGATCAAGATCACGTCAAATTGCCTAGTGAATTTTTGGATTCGTTAAGAGCTTTTGCTCTTGATGACCCAAATGTTCTGAACCCGAGCTTGTGGAGAGTTGCACCATGATACTTGGGATTCTGCAGGCTAGAGTTAGTTCAACACGTTTGCCAGGTAAGGTATTAAAAAATATTATGGGCAAGCCGATGATTGCTCGGCAGCTAGAACGTCTACAACGCTCCCAAAAAATAGATCGAATATTAGTGGCCACTAGTACCGATCCTTCAGATGATGAGTTGGTCAAAGTGTGTATGGAGACCGGCATTGAGTTTCGGCGAGGTTCTCTGGACGATGTCCTTGATCGTTTTTACCAGACGGCTTCTTCATTCACACCTGAGCATGTGGTCCGTATGACAGGAGACTGTCCCTTAGCAGACCCTGCCATTATTGATCGTGTGATCAGGGCTCATTTGGAAAGCGGGGATGATTATACAAGCAATACCTTGGAACCAAGTTTCCCAGATGGGCTGGACGTTGAAGTCATTAGCTTTAAATGTCTGAGAAGGGCATGGCAGGAGGCAAAGCTCCCTTCGGAACGGGAACATGTCACTTTGTACGTTCATCAAAATCCAGAGATGTTTGCTCTGGGCTGTATCAAAAACAGCAAGGACCTATCTGACCTGCGCTGGACAGTAGATGAGCCTGAAGATTTCTTGTTTGTGTCGAGCGTATATGAGGAACTTTGGCCCAATAATCCTGAATTTGGCATGGAGCATATTCTTGAATTGTTGGAAAGGAGGCCTGATCTTTCAATCAGGAATTCCAAATTTCAACGGAATGAAGGTCTGAAAAAATCAAGAGACAAAGACAGTGAGAATCGACTTGATGTTCAATGAGGACTCAAAAATGTCTGAAAGATATGATTGTTCAGAAAGGCTGCTTGAGAGAGCCTTACGCAGCATCCCGCTTGGCTCACAAACTTTTAGTAAAAGCATGACCCAATTTCCTCGCGGTGTATCACCTTATTTCCTCTCCAAAGGTCAAGGAAGCAGGGTTTGGGACGTGGATGGTAACGAATATATTGATTTAATCAACTCACTTGCCGCAGTCACTCTTGGCTACAACGACCCCGATGTTAATGAAGCTGTGCAAATGCAATTAACTGAAGGTGTCATCTTTTCCTTATCCCACCCGATAGAGATGCAGGTGGCAGAGACAATTAAAGAGATGGTCCCCTGTGCCGAACTTGTTCGTTTTGGGAAAAATGGTTCAGATGCCACTGCCGGCGCCATCCGTGTCTCCAGGGCCTACACCGGTCGTGACCATGTAGCTGTGTGCGGCTACCACGGTTGGCAGGACTGGTACATTGGATCCACTACAAGAAATCTGGGAGTGCCGAGGGCCACGAGCGATCTCACCCATACGTTCATGTATAACAATATTGAGTCGTTGCATGAAATTTTCAGGCAATGGCCGGACCAGATTGCCGCAGTTATTCTGGAGCCGATGAATGTAGTAGAACCTGCTGACAGTTTCCTTGAAGAGGTTCAGGTTCTGGCTAAAAAGTACGGAGCTGTTCTCGTCTTTGATGAGACGATAACGGGCTTCCGATTTGCCAATGGTGGGGCTCAGGCTTTTTTTGGCGTGACTCCAGATCTTGCAACATTCGGCAAAGGGCTAGCGAACGGTTACCCTGTCTCTGCCGTGGTTGGCAAGGCTGAAATTATGAAGTTGATGGAGGAGATTTTTTTCTCTTTTACCTTCGGAGGCGAAACACTTTCGTTGGCGGCAGCTCTTGCAACCATGAATAAACTTCAGCGTGAGCCAGTGGTCGACACACTGTATCAAAAAGGGCAAATGATACTTGATCGACTGAAGGTTCTAATTCAGAAACATGAAATCGAGCATATCGTTGAGTTGGCAGGGCATCCAAGCTGGTCGTTCTTTATGCTTCAAGATGTTGCTCCTTACAGTATGTGGGAGATCAAGACCCTCTTTATGCAGGAGATGATCGCTCGAGGAATACTGACGTTTGGTACTCACAATGTCAGTTATGCCATGACCGATGAGGATCTTACGAGCGTGGTTACTGCCTATGATGAGGTCCTCTACATAATCAAAGACGCAATCAACAATCAGAAATTAAAAGAATTTTTGCGCTGTGAGCCGCTAGAGCCTTTGTTCAAGGTTCGTTAACTTCTATGAAAATACTTATCCGCACAGACTCTTCAGAGAATATTGGAACTGGGCATTTGATGCGGTGCCTGGCGTTGGCAAACGAGCTTAAAAATCGAGGTGCCGACGTAACCTTTATAGCCAGAGACTTGCGGGGAAACAGTAACTGGATTGTAGAAGAGTTCGGGTTTCCATTGTGGCAGCTGCCTGCTCATGTCGAAGAGAACCAGGTTGGAGAGCTGGATGAAGATTATTCCTCTTGGTTAGGGGTCTCAAAGGGCACTGATGCTCTTGAAACTGTTCAGCTGTTAAAAAACGCGGCTTATTTGGATTGGTTGATAGTGGATCATTACGCTTTAGATCGTAGTTGGGAAGAAGAAGTCAGACCGTATGTCCGGAAAATAATGGTCATAGATGATTTGGCAAACCGGGCTCATGATTGCGATCTTTTGCTCGATCAGAACGTTTTGAGGGACAACACAGGGCGTTACACGGGGTTGGTACCACAGGATTGTCAGATACTATTGGGGCCAAAATATGCGTTGCTCAGGCAAGAGTTTTCAGAGGCTAGAAAAAAACTCGGCCCTAGATCTGGAAACGTTAAAAGAGTGCTGGTCTTTTTTGGAGGAATTGACTCAAGCAATCAGACATTAAGGGCACTTCAGGCGCTAGAGCGCATGGGATGCCCTGATATTGCCGTTGATGTTGTTGTTGGTGCAAAAAATCCGAACCGCAAATCTATAGAGAGTTTTTGTTCTAAAAACACGAACATAAATATTTATTGTCAGACAAAAGAGATGCCGAAGTTAATCTCTGAGGCGGATCTCGCAATTTGTGCTGGAGGAACGACAACATGGGAGCGATGTTGTCTCGGGCTCCCTGGTTTGGTTATTTCTGTAGCCGAAAATCAGGAGGCAATAGCGAAGGGCCTTGCTGCGCGAGGTTGTCAATTGTATCTGGGACCTGAAAGTGAAGTTTCCGTGGAGGCTATACAATATGCTCTCGAGACCTTGCGCCGTTCACCAGAAACATTGGAGAGTTTTTCACGAGAATCTATGCAGCTCACTGATGGTTTGGGTGTTAAGCGGATAGTTCAATTAATGGCCCAGCCTGATTTGATGCTACGGCGTGCAACAATGAATGATTGCGAATCGATTTATCGATGGCGAAATGATGAAGAAACTCGCCGCCATATATTTGATTCAACCGTCATTCCCTTTGAAGACCATCAAAGGTGGTTTGAGAATAGTTTGAAAAATCCTGATCAAGTACTTCTGGTCGCTGAAGCGACTTCTGGACCGGTTGGTGTGCTTAGGTATGACCTGAAGGGAGAAAGCGCTACGATCTCTGTCTATCTGGTGCCTGGGGGGCAACCTCCAGGCACAGGGCCCCAACTGATTCGTTCTGGTAGTGAGTGGTTAAGACAGAATTATCCTCAAGTCCTTCGTATCTTTGCTGAGATACTGCCGGAAAATATTGCCTCTCAAAAGGCATTTAAAAAAGCAGGTTATATCAAGAATCATCTCACGTATGTGCAGGAATTGAACCATGCATAGAGCTATTGAAAAAACAATTGAAATCTCCGGACGTTATATTGGCAAAGGAGAGCCTCCTTTGATAATTGCTGAAATGTCTGGCAATCATAACCAGTCGTTGGATATGGCACTGAAAATCGTAGAAGCTGCTGCACAGTCGGGGGCCCATGCTATCAAACTCCAGACTTATACCGCAGATACAATGACTTTGGATCTTTCTGAAGGCGGTTTCTTTATTGAAGACCAAAACAATCCCTGGAAAGGACGTTCTCTCTACGATTTGTACAGGGAGGCATACACCCCTTGGGAATGGCATAAACCAATCTTTGATCGTTGTAAGGATCTAGGGCTCATCTGTTTCAGTACCCCTTTTGATGATACTTCCGTTGATTTTCTTGAGGATCTCGAGGTGCCCTGCTACAAGATTGCCTCTTTTGAAAACACCGACATCCCCCTCATTCGTAAAGTCGCCGCAACCGGCAAGCCAATGATCATTTCAACGGGAATGGCAACGGTTGCGGAGCTGGATGAGACGGTCCGTGCTGCGAGAGAGGCTGGGTGCAAGGACCTCATCTTGCTCAAGTGTACCAGTACCTATCCTGCAACACCTGAAAATACAAATATCCTGACGATCCCACATTTGAGTGATTTGTTCGATTGTGAAGTTGGGATCTCTGACCACACTCTGGGGGTGGGTGTTTCTGTGGCAAGTGTTGCTTTGGGTGCGAAAGTTATTGAAAAACATTTCACGCTCAACCGTGATGGAGGTGGAGTGGACGCAGTTTTTTCTTTAGAACCAGAAGAAATGAAATCTCTGGTTCAAGAGGTTGAAAGGGCTTGGCAATCCCTTGGGAAAGTCAGTTATGGACCTTTGGAGGCAGAAAAGAAGTCTTTGGTGTTCCGAAGGTCATTGTACGCCGTGCAAGACATAGCGGAGGGTGAAGAGTTTACTCTGGAGAATGTACGTTGTATTCGCCCTGGGCATGGTTTGCCGCCAAAATATTTTGAGACTGTTCTAGGCAAAAAGGCCGTTGGGGAAATTAAGCGTGGCACACCCATTAATTGGTCACAGGTCGGCGGCTGATGGTTAAATGAAGATTCCATGCTGAAAAAAATTATTACCAATACCTTTTCAAATTATTTGCTTCGATTGATCAATATACTCCTCAACCTCATTGCAATACCCGTGCTGATCGGCACTGTAGGGGAAGAGGCTTTCGGACTGCTTATACTTGCCAATCTTGTGGTTGGATATTTCCATGCCTTCGATTTTGGACTGCCTGCGGCTATCACGAAATATGTTGCTGAATTTAGTGCAAAGCAAGATGAGGAAAAAGTTAATCAAGTTATTAATTCGTCCCTTTTTGTGTTTACAGTAGCCGGATTTGTCGTTTGTAGTTTGATCTTTTTGTTTGTTGGTTTTGATGGTTTATCGTTGCTGAATATTTCGCAAAGTCACTACGCCTCTGCGAAGAATTTGTTTTACATTGCAGGTGTGTTCGCAATTATTGCCTGGCCGAGATTAGTTCTTGAAGGAGCTTTCCGGGGTCTCCAAAATTTCCAGAAGCTGAACTTTACCCTTGGCTGTGGGCGGATACTGGCCATTGGGTTAGCCATGCTTTTGGCGATCTACTCTCACCCCTTGCCTTTGATCTTTGTGGCTTACAATATTGATAAATTAGTAGGCGCAGTTTGGCAATTTGTTTGGCTTAAGCAAGAAATCCCCTTTTGGTCAGTTAGGTTCATAACGGTTAAGTTTGATGTCCTTAAATGGATGTTCAATTTCAGTCTTTGGCTCATGCTGGGGAAACTAGCAGTCATGCTCGAGTATGAATCCGATCAACTAATCATAGGGGCGGCTCTCCCAGTCGTCATGATAACGGTTTATTCGGTTATAGTGTATCCGTTCAGAATGATTCAGCAGATATCGGGATTGTCGGCCACGGCAATCATGCCGGCAGTTAGTGAAACGCATGCCGTCAATGGGAGGGAAGGGGTTGATCGGTTTATTTACAAGGGTGCTCGTTATCACAACACGTTGTTAGCCTTTGTTGCAGTGATGGGTGTTTTTTTGGCCGGGCCATTTATTCGTTTATGGATGGGGGGTAGATATCAAGATTATGTCTGGATTGCTCAGTTGGCCTGTTTCTTTCAGTTGCTCTGGCAATCGAATGCTTTTTTGGGAGAGGTATGCACCGGAATAGGGAATTCAAAAAAGCCTGGTTTGGTGGCGATAACTACAGGGGTTATAAATATCTCTCTAAGTATTTGGTGGGTAAATTTGTTCGGTTTGTCTGGAGTGATTTGGGGAACGATAGTTGCGGGGATATTGGGTGTATTCATGTACTATTATGTGGTGTTTCCGGACCTTCATGTGCCTAGGCTTAATTATCTGAGCACAGTCGTTATTAAAGGGCAATGGCCTGTCTGGTTTGGTGGTTTGTTAATCGTACCTTTTTGGAGGAATATTCAGGTGATCGAAACGTGGCAGGGATTTGTTTTTGCCGCTGTTGTCCTATCTCTACTTGTGAGCGTTTTAATTTTTATTTTTGGAATTGATAAAGTAGAAAAAAGTGTAATTATAAAAAAAATGAGAACTCTACAGTCTGTTAATCTATTATGTTTAATTACTTGTGTTTTAAAGAGGTAATTATGGATTTAAAAAGAGAATATTTTTTGGCTACGACATCTCAAGAAGATTTATGGCCAAAAAATAAAGACATAGTTCTTTTAGGTGAATGGTGTAAAAAACACACGGCAAACCAACAATCAAATTCTGATTGTCAACAAATAAAATTTCCCTGGAATGATTTTGAAAGGCTGGATAAATCAATAAAATATTGTCAGAAAACATATGAAAATGTTTTGAAAGTCCTTTCAATATATCTTAATGAAGTGCA
The DNA here is from genome assembly GCF_008124615.1 of Geothermobacter ehrlichii. Taxonomy (NCBI): domain Bacteria; kingdom Pseudomonadati; phylum Thermodesulfobacteriota; class Desulfuromonadia; order Desulfuromonadales; family Geothermobacteraceae; genus Geothermobacter; species Geothermobacter ehrlichii. Next base: position 175,895 of record NZ_VNIB01000007.1, on the reverse strand, counting down.
TGGGATAGAGAAAGATAAAGCCTACTGGAGGAAAATTGTTGGTTATTTCCTTACGATATACATACAGACCTTGTTTGATAAATACACATGCTTAAAAGATGCAAAGGATAGATTTGAAAGTATAAGTACTATTTCTATTGACCAGTCGTCATATTTTACTTGCAATGATGCCTTGAGTTTTTATGAAAAAGTGCGGGTTTGCGATAATTTAAACCTTCAATTATACGGTCAAATTTCAGAATTTTTAGGTTTCCCAATAGAAAGAAGAATAAACTTTTTTGACCAATATCAAAATGAAATCACGTCAAATGGCACAAATAAAATTAGCAAAACAAAACTAAGCCGATTTTTAGAAAATATTCTTGATAATGGGAAAGAAAGTGAAGTGGCACTATATGTCACATTGATCGGCAAGAAAGATTTATTTAAATTAAGCCTATTGACCGGATTTAAAGCTTGGCCGATATATAGTTTTCCACAGAAAAAATACGATTACTCAAATAACCAAGATATGCGTGAAGGTCTTAATAATCTGCCGACTAATGATGAGTTTGAACGCTTAGTACTTTCTACACTACGGGTGAATTTACCTTATGAGTTCCTTGAAGGATTTTCTTTCATTAGAGATGGTATAAAGCCTTGTTTAATCTCAAATGTTCCCAAAAAAATAATTACAGGTGTCGGTTTTCTTTGGGATACCGCATTCTCAATTTGGGCTGCAGAATGCGCACAAAAGGGAACAAAAATATATGGTGTGCAACATGGTGGTACCTATGGAGAATCTGAACCTTCCTATGGCGAAATATTTGAACGGTCCGTCGTAGATAAATTTATTTCCTGGGGGTGGAGTGACGATGAAGATGTGATCCCATTGCCGGCACAAGGGCTCTTTGGCCTGAAAAAGGTAAAGCAGTCAAAAAAGAGGAATAAAGAGGTGTTGTGGGTAACAACTTTGGACTCAAGATATGCCAATTTTCTTTCGCATCTCCCTTTTAGTTCTAGATTTTTAGAACATTTCAATTGGCAGGTAGCTTTTTGGGAAAATCTTGATGGAAAGGTGAGGAACAGTATCAAAATAAGGCTATATCCTCGGGACTTTGGATGGGGAGTAAAGGAGATGTTACAAAAAAAATGTTCAGGTTTGAAGTTTCAGGATAACAATGATTCGTTCAGAGATAGTGCAAGTCAGGCAATGATGGTGGTGCTAGACCATTTTGGAGGAACAACTTTTCTTGAGTGCTTGTCAATGAATGTGCCAACCATTATTTTTGGAAATCCTGATTTATTCAAAATAAGAGATGCTGCAAAACCTTTTTACGAGGAACTCGAGCGTGTTGGAGTATTACATTATAGTCCAGAATCGGTGGCAACAAAGCTAAATGAAATATATTCCAAGGTGGATGATTGGTGGGGCGATCAAATTCGTCAAACTGCTGTGCAAAAATTTAAGAAGAACTTTGCATTGACCTCAAATACACCAATTCAGGATTGGGCAAGGTTTTTGAGACAAAAATTAAACCCTTCCTAAGGGGTGTCGCATGAAGATAGTACATTTAAATAGCTCAGAGTGCCATGGTGGTGCTGCCAGGGCGGCTTTGCGGATTCATTCGGGGCTTATTGAGTGCGACATTGCTTCAAAAATTGTTGTGAAGAATAAGGTAATTCCCGACGAACCGATTTGTAGTACTAACAATCCGTTCGTAAAATTTTATAATTTAGCAACAAATAAGATAGATAATGTTCCAGTATGTATTTCTGCGCGAAATAGACTAGGAAAATTTTCAATTGGCTGGATTGGTAACTCAATCAATAAAAGCTACATTGCTGATGCGGACATTATAAATGTACATTGGATAACAGATGGTTTTTTGAGTATCAACCAGTTGGCAAAAATTGATAAGCCCATTGTTTGGGTTTTACACGATATGTGGCCCTTTACGGGTGGATGTCATTACGATAATTTTTGCGGAAAATTTTCAAGCACCTGTGGTAGATGCCCAGTTCTGAATAGTAACTCGAAGTTTGATTTATCTTATTGGAATCAGAAGCGCAAAATAAAGATTTTGGGAAGTTTAAAAATACATGTTGTGGCTGTTAGTGGTTGGATAGCCAGAAAAGCTAGAGAGAGTTCACTTTTCGGTAGACACAATATTACGGTTATCCCAAATTGCGTCGATACAACTGTATTCAAGCCAATAGATAAGAAGGTGTCTAGAAAGGCTTGGAATTTACCTGAGAAAAAAAAATTAATCCTTTTTGGAGCCGTTAATGCTACCGTTGATAAGCGCAAAGGTTATGAGCATTTAAAATGTGCAACAGACTTGTTGCGAGAAAAAGGGTTGAATGATTTTGAGTTAGTCATTTTTGGAAGATCATCTACTGATGAACCTTTAAATGTAAGAACAAAAATACATGATGTCGGTTTTGTAAAAGACGACGTGAGCCTCGCTTGTTTGTATTCTGCTGCAGATGTTATGGTCGTCCCTTCGCTACAGGAGGCTTTTGGGCTCACTGCATTAGAGGCATTATCATGTGGAACACCTGTTGTATGCTTCAAAGACACAGGCGTTGAAGATATAGTAGAGCATCGTGAAACAGGTTATATTGCTCGCGCTTTCGATGAAGAAGATTTGGCTATTGGTATAGTGTGGGGGCTAGAAAAAAACTATAACCAGCAGGGTGGATGGAATAAGTCAAGCGTAAGAGCCAAAGAAAAGTTTGAAACCAAAATTATAGCAAAAAAATATATAGAACTCTATGAATCAATTCTTTATGACTGAATATATTTAACGAAATATTTACTTTTAGGTCTAAAATAACTCGAGTGGCATTAGTGTAAATTTAATAAGGCTCCACGTAATATAATATTGCCGTGTCTTATAAATGCAATTGAATTCGCCTGGTTTTATTAGTTAAGTGGAAAATTGAAACGAATCATTGTATTTAAAGTGGACACAGTAGAGAATCAATAAAGACATGAACAATGATACGGCTAGAAATTTCAATCGTAAGACAATAGGCGATTATTCAGATACGCTTTGCTGTCCTTTCTATGAAATAGGCGGCCAAAGAGTCAAAGGCAGTAAATCTTCTAAAGATAAGTTTAAAAAAAAATTAAGTATCATTACTGTAGTTTATAATGGAGTGAAATTTCTGGAAGACGCTATTAAAAGCGTCATCTCGCAGAAGACTGACGAAATTGAGTACTTAATTATAGATGCTGGTTCTAAAGACGGAACGCTTGATATAATTAGAAGATATGAAGAGCACATTGATCTCTGGTTAAGTCAAGAAGACAAGGGTATTTACGACGCGTTCAATAAAGGAATATATCTTTCTAGGGGAGAGCTAATCAAGCTGGTTAATGCTGATGATTTGCTTGTAAAGGATTCAATAAAAATGGCTTGTCAGTATTATGATAAAAATAAATCAAAACATTTTGCCCTATATAGTGATCTTGTTATCATTGACAAGCATGGACAATATGACTGTACGTGGCATTTGGCTAGGACAAGTAAGATTTTTCCAAATTTTCTTCACCCAACGTGGTACATATCAAAAAACATATATAGCGACTTTGGACTGTATTGCACAGACTTTGAGGTTTCTGCCGACTATGAATATTACCTCCATCTAACTCTTAATGGCATCAAATTCGCCCAGGCGAACTCACCACTGGCGAAATTTCGGCTGAATGGAGCATCAACTTCCTTTCGGGGAGTACTGGAGGTCTTCCAGATCAATAAATTATATTTTGGCCCGGGTGCCGCATTGCAGGTGGCGATTAAGCATGCTTTGATAAAGATCTTTTCCAGGCTCCTTAGGACTGCACTGGGCACTAAATATCATCGGATAAAATCCATTTTTATCCCTTCCAAAATAAAATGAAAAAACCTTTAGAGTATCTGTTGGTAATTTATGCCTCCTTGTTGCCGTTTGAATACTTATATGAGGTAGTTTTTGGGTTTTCGTCGGTATTCAAGCCGTACAGGGTTGCAGGAATAATTATATTGGTGGTTTTTCTTAAGGCCTTATTGTTTAATGGAAATAAAGTATTTATTTCCAATAATGTCAAAATATTCTGCATTGTTTTTATGTACGGGACATTGGCGTCCTTTGTTTTTATAATTTTTGGCAAAGGAAGGCTAGACTATGCACTTAACAGTATTGTGCTAATTGTATTCGGTTTTTTCATTTATATAGTGATGGACAATCTGAGAGTAACGCCAGAATTGATAAAAAAACTTCTTTTAGCGTATTCCGTTGGTACTATTTCGAGTATTATTATATTCTTGCTTTTCGATAGTAAAATATATATACCCAGGTTTTCTGGGCTCTATCGTAATCCAAACAACTTAGGACTGGCATGTGCTATTTCTATAATAACTATATTTCATTATTTGGTTAGAGGCGGGTCGCGCTTATTAATAAAAATATTATTAATGCCTAGTGTGGTTCTTCTTTTTTATGCATTGTTTGCATCAGGCTCAAGGTCGGCAATGCTAGCTCTTTTAATAGCTTTTCTGTGCATTTTGAGGAAACATATAAATTGCAAAAAAATAATACTTTTGGCTACGCTAGTTCTTTTGACTATTTGGTCAATGCCTTATTTAGATACTATAATTGCAACAGACTTTGACTATATTATTGGGAGGTATTCACAAGAGGCACTTAATAGTGGTTCTGGAAGGACCGATATTTGGAAGAATGCAGTTGAAGTTACCTTAGATCACTACTTTCTTGGAATTGGGGTTGGTCAATATAGGGCAATTCATTCTCTTTATATTCATAAATCAAAATCAGAAGTTTACGAAACTATTTTAAATCATGATCTTGGAACGCATAGTGACTTTCTTGACCTTTTAGCTAATTATGGAGTTATTTGTCTGATTTTATATATTTTATTTTTAGGGAATAATTATAAACGCCTTGTAGATATTGTAAATAATAATAAGGACGGGGTATTGCTACTATCTATTTTTGTTTGCATTGTTTTTTTTGGTTGTTTTAGAGAATCTTTTTCCTCTCCAGATTACTGGTTTTTGCTTGCGCTCACAACTTGTGTGAGCACCTACGGGTTTTCAAGTTCAAGTACTCCTGATTTTTCCTTATGAAAATGAAATTTATCGGCATTATACTTATTTATTCAAAAAAAATTGTCAGATGCATAATAATGATATGCCCATGGCTGCTTTTTAACCCCTATGGTAAAAGTTCATTTTTGTCTATTTTAATACTTTGGCTCATCGCTATTTCGTGTGGGTAATGGTATGAGAGTGTAACTATCATACCATGCCCGGAGGTTTTGCTTTTACCATGAATCCTGAAGCGCTCTTTGCTGTTGCTCTTGGAATTTCCCCTCCCTGGAAAGTCGTGGGTGTCGAGTTTTCCCAGGAGAACAAGCGACTCGACATTCGCATCGACTTTCCACGAGGAGCCCAGTTTGCCTGCCCCGTCTGCGGGACTGCTGCTCCCGTTCACGACACTACCGAGAAGGCTTGGCGGCACCTGAGCTTCTTCCAGTATGAAACCTACCTGACGGCCCGGGTGCCGCGGACCAAATGTCCCAATCAGGACTGCGGAGTCAAGCAAGTGGCGGCTCCCTGGGTTCGGGCCGGCTCCGGGTTCACCCTGCTGTTTGAAGCTCTGGTGATGGCCCTGGCCCGCCAGATGGCGGTCAATGCCATCGCTCAGTTGCTTCAGGCCCACGATACCCGGCTGTGGCGCATCATCTGTAGCTATGTTGAATCTGCCCGTGACGCGGAAGATTTCTCCGGCGTGACGCGCCTTGGTGCGGATGAAACCAGCGCTAGACGGGGCCATGACTACGTCACCTTCTTCTTCGACATGGACGCGCGCAAACTACTGTTCGGCGCCCATGGCAAAGACCATACGACTGTGGAACGTTTTGTGGCTGACCTCGAAGCCCATGGCGGCAGCACGGAAAACATCACCGACGCCTGCATCGACATGTCAAAGTCCTTCATCAAGGGGCTGCAGGACAATTTCCCCAAGGCGGTACTGACATTCGATCAGTTTCACGTCATCAAGATGATGAACGACGTGCTGGGCAAGATCAGCGCTGAAGAGGCCCGTCAGTTTCCCGAAGAGTTGCGCAAGACTCGCTATCTATTCCTGAAAAACCCCGACCGGCTGACAAAGGAGCAGGAGCAGCGGCTGCGCAGCCTGACCCGATTCGACCTGGGGAGCATCAAAGCGTACATCCTCAAACTGGGCCTGCAATTCGTCTACTTCGTCGAGAACCGCCAGGAAGCGGAGATTCTTCTCAAGCGCTGGTACCGCAGAGCGGTCCGCAGCAAGGTCGATCGAATCGTCAAGCTGGCCAAAGCCATCAAAGAACACTGGCGGGGAATCCTGAGCTACTTCGACTCACGACTGACCAACGGCTTTCTGGAAGGGATCAACAGCCTCATCCAGGTGGCTAAGGCCAAAGCGAGAGGCTACCGGAATCCGAACAACCTGATTGCCATGGCATACCTCATTGCTGGCAAGCTCAAGTTCCCTCAACCCACTTGAAACAGCGAAGAACCAACGTTATGAATGATCGACCGAGTAATATAGGAGTACGTGGTTTGCAAGAAAAAGAAATAATTATTGTTGGTAACGCACGTAGTTATCATGCGATCGATTGGTACAGAACTATAAAAAATATTTGTAATAATAAAAATGTATTATTGGCAACAGATTTAATCGACAGCGAAAGTTATCTTAAAATTGTGCGAGAAGACGATAGGTTGATCGATTTATATAATATTGATTGGCTTTTGTTCGATAGGCAAACGAGTGCAGGTAATTTGTGGAGAAATTTTATAAAATTTATTTTTATTCCTATTCAGGTTGTTAAAATCAACGACATACGTAAAAAATACCCGAAAGCCATATATCACGCACATTCAATGTATTATATGCTTTTGTGTTGGCTAGCTCGGATCAAATTCATAGGTACGCCACTAGGTAGTGAAGTGTTAGTGCGGTCAGACAAGTCATCCGTTTACAGGTATTTTGCTATTAAGTCATTGATGGCTGCTAGCCATATTCTTGTCGATTCTGAAAATTTAAAAAACAAAATTTATGATCTATGTGGCAAGAAAGCTATTGTAATCCAAAATGGAATAGACGTTTCTGCCATTAAAGGCCTGCAAACTAAAAATACAAAACGATCTAAGGTTCTTTCAATCAGAGCCATTGTTCCACTATACCGTATAGAAGCAATACTTGAGGCTCGTGATGCCTCTAAAATGAAACCGTCGATATCTTTTATCTATCCATTTTGGGCAGACGATTATAAACGAATTATTATGTCAAAATTAGATCCTGGTGATTCAGACTTAGGTCGACTTTCAAGGGGGCAAATGTATGAGTTGCTGACCTCAACAGCACTAGCTATATCTATACCTAAAAGCGACTCATCACCAAGAAGTGTATATGAAGCGATATTCTGTGGATGCTGTGTTGCAGTAACCTATAATCCATGGATTGAAAACCTCCCTTCATGCATGAGGTCAAGATTGTATGTAGTAGACATTGAGGATGAAGAATGGTTAGATAAAGCTTACGACTTTGCCCTTTCAATAACTAAGAAACCATTTAAGCCGTCACAAATGGCTTTGGATTTATTCGACCAGAAAAAGACAATGAAAAAAGTGGTTGAGACGTTTTATGAGGCGAAATGTGATTTATAAATGCTTTTGAGCAGATCATGAAAGTGATTCGACGAAGAACAAGAGTCGTACGTTTCATAATGGCCATTCACCACTGATGTATTGTGCGGCCCGGCTCAAACATATTCCCGGAACCAAGTTGGAACAAAGACGATATCTGAATATCGACGTACTCAGGGTCATTTGCTGGAATAACAAATGAAGTCGATTGTTTACAGGAGAGGAGAGACACTGTCAGAAAAAGCGAATTTTTTTGGCTCATCGCTATTTCGTGTGGGTAATGGTATGAGAGTGTAACTATCATACCATGCCCGGAGGTTTTGCTTTTACCATGAATCCTGAAGCGCTCTTTGCTGTTGCTCTTGGAATTTCCCCTCCCTGGAAAGTCGTGGGTGTCGAGTTTTCCCAGGAGAACAAGCGACTCGACATTCGCATCGACTTTCCACGAGGAGCCCAGTTTGCCTGCCCCGTCTGCGGGACTGCTGCTCCCGTTCACGACACTACCGAGAAGGCTTGGCGGCACCTGAGCTTCTTCCAGTATGAAACCTACCTGACGGCCCGGGTGCCGCGGACCAAATGTCCCAATCAGGACTGCGGAGTCAAGCAAGTGGCGGCTCCCTGGGTTCGGGCCGGCTCCGGGTTCACCCTGCTGTTTGAAGCTCTGGTGATGGCCCTGGCCCGCCAGATGGCGGTCAATGCCATCGCTCAGTTGCTTCAGGCCCACGATACCCGGCTGTGGCGCATCATCTGTAGCTATGTTGAATCTGCCCGTGACGCGGAAGATTTCTCCGGCGTGACGCGCCTTGGTGCGGATGAAACCAGCGCTAGACGGGGCCATGACTACGTCACCTTCTTCTTCGACATGGACGCGCGCAAACTACTGTTCGGCGCCCATGGCAAAGACCATACGACTGTGGAACGTTTTGTGGCTGACCTCGAAGCCCATGGCGGCAGCACGGAAAACATCACCGACGCCTGCATCGACATGTCAAAGTCCTTCATCAAGGGGCTGCAGGACAATTTCCCCAAGGCGGTACTGACATTCGATCAGTTTCACGTCATCAAGATGATGAACGACGTGCTGGGCAAGATCAGCGCTGAAGAGGCCCGTCAGTTTCCCGAAGAGTTGCGCAAGACTCGCTATCTATTCCTGAAAAACCCCGACCGGCTGACAAAGGAGCAGGAGCAGCGGCTGCGCAGCCTGACCCGATTCGACCTGGGGAGCATCAAAGCGTACATCCTCAAACTGGGCCTGCAATTCGTCTACTTCGTCGAGAACCGCCAGGAAGCGGAGATTCTTCTCAAGCGCTGGTACCGCAGAGCGGTCCGCAGCAAGGTCGATCGAATCGTCAAGCTGGCCAAAGCCATCAAAGAACACTGGCGGGGAATCCTGAGCTACTTCGACTCACGACTGACCAACGGCTTTCTGGAAGGGATCAACAGCCTCATCCAGGTGGCTAAGGCCAAAGCGAGAGGCTACCGGAATCCGAACAACCTGATTGCCATGGCATACCTCATTGCTGGCAAGCTCAAGTTCCCTCAACCCACTTGAAACAGCGAAGAACCTTTTTTTTACATTACCCGTAGACCTCAAGCGAGCCTAAAAACATGATCTTTGAAAAAATTTACCGCCTAGCCCAACTTGGTGTTTCATACAAACTCAAGACTTTAAGGCCCCTTGGCCCTCCATTTCAATTCTCAATAGAGGCGACTAACAAGTGCAATTTCAAGTGTGCCTTTTGTCCTCAGAGTAGCCCGACGCATAAGGATATTAGACCTGTCGGAAATTTAACTGCGGCCAATTTTTACTTCTTCCTCAAGAGCATTAAGGAACTCAAACATGGCAACAGGACTGTGTCCATTTGCCTTGACGGCGAGCCGCTGATGAATAAAGCCTTTCCCGACTTTATAGAAATTGGAAATGAGCTAGGGATGATGCCGAGATTCTCCTCTAATGGGAAATTGCTTACCCCCACTGTTACTGATAGATTGTCGAAATTTAGCTTTCTTGCTGCCGTTGACTTCGCTAGTGAACCTCGCATTTTTGATGAAATTCGGGGTCGAGAGGGCGATTTCGAGATCGTTCTAGAAAACCTACGCTATCTTATCTCGAAAGCGAAAGATAACCCCTCAATCCGTCTGGAGATCGTTGATATTACCCACTTCTCCGGTGAGGTAGATGATGTGGGTTCGCTGGCCAAGATGCGAGCATTATTTCCGCGCGACTTACCACCCAATATTCAGTTTTGGTCCAGGAAATTCCATAATTTTGGTGGGCACCTGAAGAATGGCAGTAAGGGCAATAGCCCGAATCATTACAAATTGTGCCCATATCCTTGGACATCCTTCCATGTCACATGGGATGGTGACGTGGTAGCCTGTGGACGAAACACAGAAGGAAAAACGGTCCTTGGTAACATTTATAGGCAGACCATAATGGATATCTGGAGAGGAGAGAAATATATCAACATGCGCAGAGCACTAATAGAAGAACGAGTCGAGGATATAGAGTGTTGCAAGGAGTGCGACATGCCGTACAGTGCATCGAGTGGACGTTGGAGAACCAAATACATATTTTCATCGCTCTTGCGCAGGTGAGTATTACAAAGCAAAGAAACCCAACTCACAGGAGCCTTGTCAAAATGTTGTTACGTGGCCCGAGTCTGCCGGGGCATGGTGTGGACGAGGATGAGTTTTTTACGTCTTTATTTAGACGAGTTGGTTGCCAACTTTTGGGGAGCGAATGACGCAGAGCAACAATATTCGAGTTTACTGCGCACTGACACAGTGCTTTGTCGAAAAAATTCATTTGTTATAGTTAAAATACTAGTTTTAGAACAATCGACTAATTAAGAGGGCCGAAGTTATGCAACAACTCATCCAATCCTACAAAACCGGCGAACTCGGCCTTTTTGAAGTGCCTTGCCCCGTTTGCGACCCAAACGGCCTCCTTATCGCCACCACTGCATCCCTAGTCTCCGCCGGCACTGAAAAGATGATCGTCGACATTGCCAAGAAATCCCTCCTTGGCAAAGCTAAAGCCCGTCCCGATCTGGTCAAGCAGGTTATCGATAAAATGAAGCAGGAGGGTGTCAAGAATACCCTTGAAAAGGTGTTCAACAAACTTGATACCCCCATCCCCTTGGGCTACAGCTGCGCTGGCAGGGTCATTCAAGTGGGTGAGCAGGTTGATGGATTTTCCGTTGGTGACAGGGTTGCCTGCGGTGGCGCCGGCTATGCAAATCACAGCGAGATCAACTACGTCCCTAAAAACATCTGCGTCAAAATTCCCGACGGTGTCGATGATCCCGAGGCCTCTTTTGTCACAGTTGGTGCGATTGCTCTCCAAGGTGTTCGCCAAGCGGAGCCGACCCTTGGTGAAAGAGTTGCCGTTATTGGCCTTGGCCTGATCGGCCAACTTACGGTTCAGTTGCTCAAGGCCAATGGCTGCAAGGTGCTGGGAAGCGATCTTGATTCCGACAAGCTGGCCCTGGCCGAAAAACTTGGCGCTGATTCGGTCTGTTCGGCGGGAGATCTAATTCCCATGGCCTCTGCTTTCAGCAATGGTCATGGTGTTGACAGTGTGATCATAACCGCATCAACTTCCAGCAATCAGCCGATCATCGATGCCGGTGAAATTGCCCGTTTGCGAGGCAAGGTTGTTGTGGTGGGGATGGTCGGTATGGATGTCCCTCGCAACAGTTATTATCGGAAAGAACTGGATCTAAGACTTTCCATGGCCTACGGCCCGGGGCGCTATGACCCGCAGTACGAGGAAAAGGGGATCGACTATCCCTACAGCTACGTTCGCTGGACCGAACAGCGGAACTTCGAGGCCTTTCTTGGCCTGGTTGCCGAAGGCAAAGTGACCCCGAAAGAGTTGGTCACCCACCAGTTTGATTTTGATGATGCGCTCAAGGCCTACGATCTTCTGGAAGGGAAGATTAAGGAAAAGTACCTCGGGATTGTTCTGAATTATCCCAACGCTGACGCTTATCTTGAATCGGCTCAGGCTGGCAACCTCTCCAGGGTGGTCAGGCTTAACAATCAGCACAGACCTGGTCTGTCCTCGGAAGATATTTCATATGGGCTGATCGGTGCTGGCAATTTCACCAAATCGGTCATTCTCCCCAACCTGAGTAAGGTCGGCGGTTTTGATCCGGTCGCTCTTTGTACCGCTACTGGCGTCAGTGCCCACTCCGTTGGCACCAAGCACGGTTTCGATGAAATCACGACAGACAGCGAAGCCATCTTTGCCAATCCCCGGGTCAATACCGTATTGATCACCACCCGACACAACACCCACGCCGATTACGTCTTGCGAGCTCTTAAGGCAGGGAAACATGTCTTTGTCGAGAAACCGTTGTGTATCAACCAGGCAGAGTTGGACGAGATCGAACAGGGTTACCGGTTCATGCTGGCCGATGGCAAGGCCCCGGTCCTTACGGTTGGTTTCAACCGCCGGTTCGCCCCACTCATAAGCAAGATGAAAGAAGCTGTCGGCGAACAGCCGTTGGCGGTGACCTACCGGATCAATGCCGGTGTGATCCCCAGGGATGTCTGGATACAGGACCCTGAGGTTGGTGGCGGCCGGATTGTTGGTGAAGTCTGTCACTTTGTCGATACTTGCTCCTTTCTGGCAGGGAGCAACCCGATCTCCGCATACGCGACCTGCGTGCGCAAAGCGGATACGTCGATCCCTGATGAAGACAATGTCAGCATCCTGCTCAATTTTGCCAATGGGTCCACGGCCGCGATTCACTACCTGGCCTACGGCAGCAGGCAGGTTCCCAAGGAATGGATCGAACTTTCGACGGGTTCGAAGACGATGCAGCTAAATGATTTTCGTGAGCTGGTCATCTTCGATGGCAGTTGTAAGGAAAAGCACAAGGGCGCCAACCAGGACAAAGGGTTTCAGGCCGAATTCATCGCCTTCCGCGAAGGGGTGCGCAGTGGGATAGCACCGATCCCCTTTGACTCCATCTGCGCCACCACTCGGACAACCTTTGCCGTCCTTGAGTCGCTGCGCTCAGGTCAGCCGGTTACGGTCGGATAAGGTGCGATGGACCTTGCGCAGTTTGTTCATACCGTTCGCTATCTGAAGCCGCGCCAACTTGTCTACCGGGGTTTTTACGCTGCCCGGAAAAGGTTTGGAGGCGAGGCGCTCAGATCAGTGTCAGGTGCGCATGCCGGGCATTCTCTGAATTTGGCCGCTTCGATCCCACGGGCGCATTCAAATGACGAAAATCGGTTCAGCTTTTTAAACCTCCAACAGGAGTTTTCCGGGGCAATTGATTGGGATTTTCAGAAGTACGGCAGGCTCTGGACCTATAACCTGAATTACTTTGATTTTCTCAACCAGGAGGGGATGTCCAAAGACCGGGGGCTTGAGCTGATCCACCAGTTTCTGACGAGTCTGGATGGATTGGAAACGGCATGGGAGCCTTACCCGACCTCTTTGCGGCTGGTGAACTGGATCAAGTTCCTCAGCTGCGAGAAAGTTCGCGACCCGGCCATCGATAAGAGCCTGTACGTCCAATCGGTCAATCTTACCAGACAGCTTGAATACCACCTGCTGGGCAACCACCTGCTAGAGAACGGTTTCGGTCTTCTGTTTGCTGCCGTCTTCTTCGCTGACAGCGAATTCCTCCGGCTGGCGAGAGAAATCCTGGAGCCAGAACTGAAAGAACAGGTCCTCGCCGATGGGGCCCATTTTGAACTGAGCCCCATGTACCACCAGATTTTGCTGGATCGGTTGCTCGATTGCATCAATCTATTGCAGAACAACCGCCCCCTTGGGGAGGACCTGCTGCCCTTGCTTACCGACAAGGCTTCAGCGATGCTCGGCTGGCTTGAAAAGATGACTTTCGCAAATGGTGAGATTCCCCTGTTCAATGATGCCGCATGCGGAATTGCCCCATTCAGCAGCCAGCTTTTCGAATACGCAGAACGGTTGGGGGTCCAGAAAAAGACGCTTCCTCTAGGTGAAAGTGGTTACCGGCGTTTCGAAAGCCCGGGTGCTGAACTGCTGGTTGATGTCGGCGCCATTGGCCCGGATTACATTCCCGGCCATGCCCATGCGGACACGCTCAATTTCGAGCTGGCCCTTTGGGGAGAGCGCGTCATTGTCGATACCGGAACTTCGACCTATGAGAAGAATGCTGAACGTCAGCGCCAACGAGGGACAGCGGCACACAATACCGTAACCATTGATGGGCAGGATTCCTCGGAAGTCTGGGGAGGGTTTCGAGTTGCCCGCCGGGCCCGGCCGTTTGGTCTGAAGATCGATGAACAGCCCGAGAAGACGACAATCTCTTGTGCCCATGATGGCTACCGGCGTTTGCCAAGAAAACCTGGCCACAGCCGGTGCTGGGAATTCGGTCAGGCCAGCCTGACGGTTGTTGACACTGTCGCTGGCGAGTTTGTGGAGGCGGTTGCGCGCTACCATTTCCATCCCGATGTCCAGGTGGCGATGGTCGATAATAAACGCGGCATTGGCCGGATGAAAGGTGGAAAGGAATTCTCTTTTTGGGTGATATCTGGTGTCCCGCGATTGTGCGAATCGACCTGGCATCCCGAATTCAATGTCAGCTTGAAAAATACCTGTCTTGAGGTGGCCCTAGAAGGCAAGGCTGCAGCGGTCCGGTTTGAATGGAATGAAAATGAAGATTCTGTTCCTCACTGACAATTTCCCCCCCGAGGTCAATGCCCCGGCAAGCCGCACCTTTGAGCACTGCCGTGAGTGGATCAAGTCAGGGCACCATGTGACAGTGATTACCTGCGCACCTAATTTCCCTAAGGGTGAGGTCTACGAGGGGTATAAAAACAGACTCTGGCAGACCGAGATCATGGATGGCATCAAGGTCATCCGCGTCTGGACCTACATTGCCGCCAATGAGGGATTTGCCAAACGCATCCTCGATTATGTCAGTTTTATGCTGTCTGCAATCCTGGCATCCCCCTTTGCCGGCAGGCCGGACCTGGTTATCGGTACGTCCCCGCAGTTTTTTACCGCCTGTGCGGCCTATGTTGTCAGCCGGTTGAAACGGGTTCCCTTTGTCTTTGAGTTGCGGGATATTTGGCCCGAATCGGTCAAGGCGGTCGGTGCCATGGGGGATTCAGCGGTTATCCGTTTTTTCGAAAAGATCGAGATGTTCCTCTACCGCAAGGCGGCAGGGATTGTCTCGGTGACCGAGTCGTTCAAGCGGACCCTCATTGAACGTGGCATCGATGGTGAGAAGATCAGTGTCGTGACCAATGGCGTTGACAGTTCCCGCTTTCAGCCGATGCCCAAAGATGCCGAACTCGTCCAGCGTTACGGCCTGGAAGGCAAGTTTGTGTCCGGCTATATCGGCACTCACGGTATGGCGCATGCCCTGGAGACGATTCTTGAGGCGGCAGAACGCGTTCGCCGTTTTGAGAATGGTGACCAGTACCATTTTATCCTGCTTGGGCATGGAGCACGAAAAGAGGCCTTGATCGAGAAGGCCAAACAGATGCAACTCGAAAACGTCATCTTCATCGATTCCGTGCCAAAGGAAGAAGTTCCTCGATACTGGTCTCTCCTCGATGTTTCGATCATTCACCTGAAGAAGACGCCCCTGTTCACTACGGTGATTCCCTCCAAGCTGTTTGAATGCATGGGGATGGGGATCCCGACCCTGCATGGCGTGGCCGGTGAATCGGCCGAAATCGTTGAAAGGGAAGGGGCTGGGATCGTTTTCGAACCCGAGAATGCTGATGAGTTGATCGAAAACCTGGTCAAACTCAAAGAGGATGGGGACTGTTATCGACAACTGCAGGAAAACTGCCTGGCGGGCGCAAAGAATTATGATCGCACGCATCTGGCAGGCGCAATGCTCGACATATTGAACGACATCGTCGATGGCGGCAGAAAAGTACCGGAAGTTATGGGAAACCAGGAGGGGAAATGAAGATCATCAATATCGTTGGAGCACGACCCAACTTCATGAAAATGGCGCCGATCATCGAGGCCATGAACAGATATCCGGAGCAGATCAAACATCTGCTTGTCCATACCGGTCAGCATTACGACGAGAAGATGAGCAAGGCCTTCTTCGATGACCTGGGGATGCCCAAGCCGGATATCGATCTGGAGGTCGGCAGCGGCAGCCATGCCGAGCAGACCGCACGGATCATGGTCGAATTCGAAAAGGTCTGCCTGCGGGAGAAACCGGATCTGGGGATTGTGGTCGGCGACGTCAACTCGACCATGGCCTGCACCATCACCGCAAAAAAACTCGGCATCAAGGTCGCGCATGTCGAAGCGGGACTGCGCTCGCGCGATATGGGCATGCCGGAAGAGATCAACCGACTCTGCACCGATGTGCTCTGTGATTATCTGTTTACCACCGACTATGTCGCCGATCGGAACCTGAAGGCCGAAGGGGTGCCTGAGGAGAAGATCCATTTCGTCGGCAACGTGATGATCGATACGTTGCGCAAGCATGAGCGCAAGGCCGAGTCTCTGACATTGCTGCACGATTGGGGACTGGAGGCTGGCCGCTATGCCACCATGACCTTGCATCGTCCGTCCAACGTCGATGACCCTCACATTCTGGCCGGTTTGCTGGAAGCACTGGCTGACATTTCCCGCGACCTGCCGATCGTCTTCCCGATTCATCCGCGTACCCGCAAGATGGCCGAAAAGTTTGGCTTAGAGCACTTTCTCAACAGCGGTGATCGGATCGAAGGTATCTGGTGCACCGAGCCGCTCGGCTATCTCGAATTTCTGCACCTGAACATGAACGCGAAAATGGTGCTGACTGACAGCGGTGGCCTGCAGGAGGAAACCACGGTGCTGGGCGTCCCTTGTATCACCATGCGCCACAACACCGAGCGACCCATTACCTGCACGGAGGGCACCAACCGGCTGGTGGGCAATGATCCCCGCAAGGTCAAGGAAGCCGCGGAGGCCGTTTTGCGCGGTGACTGGAATTTCGGCCAGGTGCCGGAAAAATGGGATGGCAAGGCGGCCGAAAGGATTGTGCAGGTACTGCTCTCTCACCCCCCAACGGCAGTGTGAAATCCAGCTTTCGTCTCTGGCGACGGAACTTCATCTCGACGCCGAAGTTCCTCTGGCTTGTGCTGAGGCAGAAATTGGGTGCCGCCGCGCCTGGACGGTGAACGGTCTGCGGCCGTATCCCTGGACACTGTTTCTCAAGCCGGTGCGGAAAATTCCGCAGTGGTTCAGGTGGCCGGATTTATAGTCACGGACGCATGCAGTCAACTGCGGACAGAAATCTTTGGTTTTTAGCCGCGGGTGAACGCGGAAAAGACCCTAACTCCAAAAGCGTGAGATCTTGAGGTCTTAACCCTCAAATCGCCTTTGCCGTTATCGGCGTCCATCGGCGCAATCGGCGGTTAGAAATGCTTTGGTTTTAGCCGCGGATGGACGCGGATGGACGCGGATAAAATCATAGAACCTGAAAGATCATAAAGGATTTTGGTTTTTAATCAGCGTGTATCAGCGCAAATCAGCGTCCGATAGATTTGGGGTTTGAAGGTCAAGGTCCTGGGGTGCGGGGTCGGACCTCGGCAAGCTGTTTGAATAATATTTTTATTGAAACCCATGTAAATGTATTTTATAGTGCGCAAAATGCGACCTAGAAGATTCAATGACGTACCAGTATGAGCAATTTGACACCGCGCTGCGCCTACTGAACGGGCGCCTGGTTATAGCGGGTGCTCCGAATTTCAATTTGGTGGTTTGTGGCGGAACCGCCCTGGTAGCTACCGAACTGGTCATGCGCGCCACCCGAGACGTCGATGTCGTCGCACTGGCAGATGATGACGGCGAGCTGATTGATCCGGCGCCACTGCCGGAAGCTTTGGAGAGAGCGGCACGGGAGGTGGCAGAGGATTTGGGGCTCCCGAGGGACTGGTTGAACAATGGCCCCAGTCGTGGCGAGGGGGGACTTTTTCGCCTTGGTCTCCCGGATGGGTTTGCTGATCGCCTGAGCTGGAAGAGGTTCGGGGAAAAGCTGACGGTTGCGTTCATTGACCGCATCGACCAGATCCACTTCAAGCTCTATGCAGCCGTTGATCAATTCGGTAGTTATCATGCAACCGATCTCCAGGCGCTCAATCCGACCGATGATGAGCTGTTGAGGGCTGTTGCCTGGTCCCGAACACATGATCCGTCGGAAGGCTACCTTGAGAGTATCAAGTTGTTTTTCCGGGAGTTCGGCTATGAACACCTCGTTGAACGAATTTAAAGAAAAGGTACTCGAACAGCTTCTGGCCCTTCTGTGGCGGCAGTGGTCTGCGATTGGCGTGTCCGGGTACAGTGGCTCCGAAGAATTGAAGGTGGTCGATCCGGAGGCACTCCTGTTGCTGACGTTAACCGTCGCTCGTTACGATGCGAGGCTTTTTGACGAGGTGCTCGATTGGCTGGTGGTCAACGGCGACTTTCTGAATGTTCAGCGACTTCAGAGCCTGGTGAAGCAATTCGATTTCCAGGCCAGGGCTGAACTGAGCGCGGTTGCCGAACTGCTCGGTCAAAAAGCGTCGGTGGCCCTCAAATGGAATAAGCTGGCAACCAGATACACCCAGGATAAGGAGTCGCCGCTCTTCTATATGAAAGACGGGCGGCTGATGCCTGCACCGAAGGATTGTGACAAGGTCTTTCAGCGGCACGGGTTATTGCGTCCACCTGTTAAAATGCGAAACCTTTCCCAGCCCTTCCCAAGTGAGGGGCTGCCAACGTTGCTGTTGAGGCTGCGGGCGTTGCTGGGGGTCAATTTGCGATGCGAGATTCTTTGTTTGCTCGGTTCCGTCGATGAAATTCACCCCTCGCTCATTGCCAGACGGATCGGGCAGCACCCCCGCTCAACCCAGAATGTGCTGGCGGAAATGGTTCTTTCCGGAGTGGTGCAAGTACGGACCCGTGCCCGAGAAAAAATCTATTCCTTGACTCCGGGGATACTTGACCGGCTACTGCGACCTGAAGGGTTTACTCCCTGGCAGAATTCGGTTCCTTTGTTCCGCGCCCTTGAGATTCTCTGGCTTGGGGTGTCAGACCCCAGGCGACAAAAACTCGACCCTTTAATGCTCGCTTCCGAGTGTCGACGCCTGGCCAAAGAGATGAAAGGTCTTTTCGGGGATGCTGGAATGGGTCAGCCGTTGCGGGAGGGCAGCGCCTTCCCGGGTGAGAAATATTTTGAGATTTTCCAGGAGGATGTCAAAAAAGTTTTAGAGCGTTTGTAAATGGAGCGGTGCGTGTGGTCGTCGGGTCGGACCTCGACAACTTTTTGCGAGGCCTCCGGAACTGGGAATCGGGTCAGACTTGACAAACCTGCTTTCTTGAAAGGCAGGGACAAGTGACGGGTGACAAAAAGGCAGTGACGGGTGACGAGGGACGAGGGACGAGTAAGGCTGGACGATTTTGCCATTCCCTGTGGAAGCCACGGAACGGAGGAGCGCGGCCGGCGGGCGCCCCCGCCGGTTGGGTATTTCGAGGGCGGGTGAGCAATGCTTATTCAGCCGCCGGTTGCGCCGATGAACGCAGATGAAAATCCGAAATCTTGTTTACAGGGTGATTGGAGTCAGATAATCTGACTGTACGATTGCCGGGAGGTGGGCAGATGCAAAAAACACAGGTCAGTGAAGAAACCAGCAAGATCTTGGAAGAAATGGAAAAATTTTCCCGCAAGGTGACGGCATCTTCCCGAAAATCACGGGAATTTCTGGTCAAAACCGGTATTTGCACCCCTAGAGGCAATCTCAAACAAGTTTACCGTTAGCATCCCTTTCTCGGATGTATTCAACCTACCCTTCCTTTGTTCTCGGTTTCCACGGCTGCGACAAGGCGCTAGCAGAAAAGATTTTTGCCGGTGAAGAGCGTCTACAGCCGAGTGAAAATGAATACGACTGGCTTGGCAACGGGGTCTATTTCTGGGAGCAGAACCCTCGGCGGGCCCTTGAGTACGCGCAACATCTAAAGAAACATCCTCACAAGGGCAAGGGCAAAATCGAAGAGCCGGCCGTTATCGGTGCGGTGATCGACCTGGGCTATTGCTTCAATCTGGTGGATTCGGAATCTCTGCTGATCCTTCGTAAGGGGTATGAACTTCTCGTAGCGACCCAAGAGAAGTCTGGATTTCCGATTCCGGAGAACAAGCCGATCGGTGAAGAGCGGGATCTTCTGCTGCGTCCCTTGGATTGTGCCGTTAATGAAGCGGTTCACGAGTTCCGGAAGGAGACGGGGATGCCAGAATACGATACGGTGCGCGGGGCCTTCTGGGAGGGGCCGGAGTTGTACCCGAATGCCGGGTTCAAAGAGAAGAATCACATCCAGATCTGTGTGCGAAACCTGAACTGTATCAAGGGCTACTTCCGACCTCTTGACCCTGTTGACGGCTACCCAGTCGGATGATCTCCATCATCACTGCCACCTACAATGCCGCGAAAACCCTGGCGGACAATCTTGCCTGTATTGCCGGCCAGTCTCTGCTGCCGGGGACAGGCACCTGCGGAGCCAGTCCCCGGGGCGGTGCGGGTGCGGCCCCGGGAACTCTCTGCGACCCTATCCCTGGACGCTATTTCTGAAGCCGGTGCGGAAAATTCCGCAGTGGTTCAGGTGGCCGGACTTATAGTCACGGACGCATGCAGTCAACTGCGGACAGAAATCTTTGGTTTTTAGCCGCGGGTGAACGCGGATAAGACCCTAACTCCAAAAGCGTGAGATCTTGAGGTCTTAACCCTCAAATCGCCTTTGCCGTTATCGGCGTCCATCGGCGCAATCGGCGGTTAGAAATGCTTTGGTTTTAGCCGCAGATGAACGCGGATGAGCGCGGACGAAATCGTAGAACCATGGATGGAGGGAAACGATGCTCAAGGATCGAGCTTACTACGATGCACTGACTGAACAGGTCATCGGCTGTGCCTATGCCGTAGGCAGGGAGCTGGGCTGTGGATTTCTCGAAAAGGTCTATGAAAATGCCCTTCGGATCGAACTGGAAAGGGAAGGGCTGCGGGCCGAGCAGCAGCATCCTGTCCAGGTGTGTTACCGGGGACAGGTGGTCGGGGATTTCGTTGCGGATTTGCTGGTCGATGGCGATCTGATTGTTGAATTGAAGGCTGTCAAACAACTGGAGGATGTGCATCTTGCCCAGTGCCTCAACTATCTCAAGGCGACCGGCCGGCCGGTAGGGTTGCTGATCAATTTCGGGCAGAGCAAGGTGCAGATAAGGAGAGTGGTGAATCGTTTTCCAGATTAGTCTGTGGAAATGCTTTTTTGTTTGTAGCCGCAGATGGACGCAGATGAACGCGGATAAGGATTAAAGCCTGAAAATCATAGGGATTTTAGTTTACAAATCTGCGTTCATCGGCGTGATCGGCGGTTTGAAATGTTTTGCTTTTCAGCCGTGAACGGGGTGGGGCCATTGTGATTTTTCTTCGCAGGTTTTTTCTCTCACTCTTTTGGGGGCTGCTTGTCCTGACCGCCGTTCTCAGTCTGCTCGACGGTGTCACCACGGAAAAGGTCTACACCGCTGCCGCCCATGCCCTGTTCATCGATCTGAAGGCCCATCACATTCAGTCGGTGCAGATCAGTGATGCCGGCCACTTTGTCGCCGGCTTTGTCCTTGCCGGTCTGGGGCTGCACGTCGTTCGCCGCTGGTGGGTGCTGCCGCTGGTGCTGCTCTTTCTCGGCGGCATCGAGCTAGCGCAGCACTTTTCGCCGGAGCGGCAGGCGAGCTGGTCCGATCTGCTGCGCGGCACCGGCGGCGTCCTGGTCGCCTGGACGGTGGTGACGATTGCGCGCCGCGAATCGTGAAAGTGCGAAATCTTGTGTTTTAGCCACGGATGGCCGCAGAAGAACGCGGATAAAATCGTAGAACCTGAAAAATCATGAAGATTTTGGGTTTTCAATCGGCGTGCATCGGCGCAATCGGCGGTTGAAATGCTTTGGTTTTAGCCGCAGATGAACGCAGATGGACGCGGATAAAATCATAGAACCTGAAAAATCATGAAGATTCTGGGTTTTCAATCGGCGTGCATCGGCGCAATCGGCGGTTGAGAAAAATCTTTGATTTTAACCGCAGATGAACGCGGATGGACGCGGATGAAATCGTAGGGTCTGAAAAATCATGAAGATTTTGGGTTTTCAATCGGCGTGCATTGGCGTGATCGGCGGTTGAGAAAATCTTTGATTTTAGCCGCAGATGAACGCAGATGGACGCGGATAAGGCTTAAAGCCTGAAAATCATAGGGATTTTAGTTTGCAAATCTGCGTTCATCGGCGTGATCGGCGGTTTGAAAAATCTTTGGTTCAGCCGCAGATGAACGCAGATGAACGCAGATGATTTTTAAAAAGCGGCACCAGGCACCCGGCACCCACCCTCCAGCCCCCTTCTTTTTTTCATTTTTTTTCGGATTTGCGGGAAAATTTGAGATTTTTTTGAGATCGCAGGGCTATACTTTCAACTCTGCTGATTGAAAAATCTGTCTGGCAATGGATGGCCACAGGCTTTTGAGGGGGGGGGATAGGCATGCGGCCGCAACTGATGTTGAGCTTCTACATTTTTCTGACGGCGCTTTTCGCAGCCCTGCTTGCCGTGCCGGCGTTGCGCAGGTGGGCGCTGGGAACGGGAAGTCTCGATCTGCCGGACGAGGAGCGGAAGGTGCACAGCCAGGCCACGCCGCGGCTGGGCGGTGTCGCCATCTTTCTCGCCTTTCTCTTTGCCATGCTGATGTTCAAGGAGTTCAATCTGCAGGTACGGGCCCTGATGGCCGGCGGCCTGATCATCTTCGTCACCGGCCTGGCCGACGACCTGGTCGGCCTGTCCCCCGGCCGCAAGTTCGCCGGGCAGATTCTCGCCTGCCTGGTCACCATGACGGTCGGTGATCTCTACCTGAGCAATCTCGGCGACCTGTTCGGTTTCGGCGAGATCGTGCTGCCGCTGTGGCTGGCGATTCCGTTCACGGTGTTCGCCGTGGTCGGCATGATCAATGCCGTCAACCTGATCGACGGCCTGGACGGTCTGGCGGGGGGCGTGACGGTGATCGCCCTGGCGACCTTTTTCGTGCTTGATCTGCACGCCGGCAGCGGCGAATGCATGATCCTGTGCGCCGCGCTGCTCGGCGGCGTGCTCGGTTTTCTCAAGTACAACGTCTATCCGGCCCGCATCTTCATGGGAGACGTGGGCAGCCTGCTGGTCGGTTTTCTGCTCGGTTTTCTCGCCATCCAGCTGACGCAGAATCCGGGACAGAGTATCAGCCCCATGGTGCCGGTACTGGTGCTGGGGGTGCCGATCATCGACACGGTCTGGGTGATGACCCAGCGGATGTTGTGTGGCGGCAGCCCTTTTGTCGCCGACCGGACGCATCTGCACCACAAGTTTCTCGACTTGGGAGTGCAGCATCGCTTTACCGTGCTGATCATCTACGGGCTCTCCCTGTTCGGGGCGGTCTGTGCGCTGCAGCTGCACGAGCAGCCGGAGTATCTGCTGCTGGCAGGTTATCTCGCCGTTTCGGGCCTTTTCTATCTGGCGTTGAGGTTCGTGCTGCGCCATCGGGATCGGTTTCCGCTGCTGCAGCGCGATTCCCAGGCGGGCCTGAAGCAGACCGCCGCCTATCGCCGGATGCAGGACCTGGCCGATCTGGCGGTCAACGGTCTCAAGGCGCTGGTCGGGTTGCTGTTGCTGCTGGCGGTGCTGGCTGGCGGCCGGGCGTCGACCCAGGAGGCCATTTTCGCCCTGGCGGTTGTCGGTTCCGGGGCGGTGCTGGTCTGGCTGACCCGTGATCCGGGAAACCATTTCTTTCACGGGTTTCTCTACCTGGCCGGGCTGGTGCTGATCGTCCTGCTGGAACAGGCCGGCGGACACAGGATCGTCGGCGAGCTGGATGTCGCCCGGGCCGGCCTGATCCTTTACGGGTTGATGGCGCCGCTGGTGGTCGTGAAGATCATCTTCAAGCGCCCGCAGGAAATCTACCTGTCGACGCCGTTCGATTTTCTGATCCTGGCCATGAGTCTGTCGCTGGTGATCGTTTCGCCCGAGGTGACCCTGGCCTACAATCTGCCCTGGATCGTCGGCAAGGCGGTGCTGCTCTTTCTGGCCCTGAAGATTGTCGCCATCAGCGCCCGCAGCTATGCCAACCAGGTTTGCGGCGCCATGCTGGCGGCGCTGGTGATTGTCGTCGTCCGCGGGCTGGGGTAAGCTCGCGAAGCACGAAGCGGTTAAGGACCAAGGACAATCGGCGTGCATCGGCGCAATCGGCGGTTTGAAAGGTTTTGGTTTTAGCCGCAGATGGACGCAGATGAACGCGGATAAAATCATAGAACCTAAAAATCATGAAGATTTTGGGTTTTCAATCGGCGTGCATCGGCGCAATCGGCGGTTTGAAATGCTTTGGTTTTAGCCGCAGATGGACGCAGATGAACGCGGATAAAATCATAGAACCTGAAAATCATGAAGATTTTGGGTTTTCAATCGGCGTGCATCGGCGCAATCGGCGGCTGAAATGCTTTTAGTTTTTAACCGCGGATGACGCGGATAACATCTGGAAGAGTTCGGTCTTACATTCAAACCAATGTTCACCTGGGGAGACAGAGCGATGAAACGAATCCTGACCATGATCCTGCTGCTGGGCCTGGTCGTGCCGGCCTTTGCCGCCGACACGGGAGAGAAAGCCGCGACCAACGGAACCGACTGCGCCAGCGACGTGCGGCCGGTGGTGAAGACGGTGTTCGAGGCTGGGGAAAAGGCCGGCAAGCCGCTGGAGACGATGGTGGCCGAGGCGATCAAGATCGGTCCCAATCTCTGCGGCGTGCTGGTGGTGGCCCGTGAGCTGGGTTATGCCGAGGAGGCGGTGTTGGCCGCCTTGCAGAAGGCGCGGGTCGACAACAATGTCATCGCCCGCGTCGCCATGGACGCCGGCTGCGATCCGCAGGTGGTGGCCAGGGTCGTGGGGCAGGAGGAGCTTGCCGGTCTCGGTTACACCTCCGGTCCCGCCGGTACCGTCGGTACCGGCGGGACCGGAGGCGCGCCGGTGGCCACGCCGGCGACCATCGGCGGTGGCGGTCGCGGCGTCTCGACGGTGAGCCCGTCGGCGGTGCAATAAAAGAAAATTTTTGGTTTTTGGCCGCAGATGAACGCGGATGAAATCGTAGGGTCTGAAAAATCATAAAAGTTTTGGTTTTCAATCGGCGTGTATCGGCGCAATCGGCGGTTAGAAAAATCTTTGGTTTAGCCGCAGATGGACGCAGATGGCCGCAGATGAACGCGGATGAAATCGTAGGGTCTGAAAAATCATAAAAGTTTTGGTTTTCAATCTGCGTGCATCGGCGCAATCGGCGGTTTGAAAGGTTTTGGTTTTTACCGCGGGTGGACGCAGATGAACGCAGCAGATAGGGTAAAGGCAGGAATTCTGTTTTAGATTTAAATCAGCGTGTATCAGCGTCCTGTACGGTTTTGGGGGGTGGAAAAAATCAAAGGCGTTTATGGGGCAGATGGGCGTTTTTCAACGGCCTGCTAGTGTCTCAGGCGCCGTGTGCTTAGGGTGGAGGTTTGTCGATGAAACGTTTTTTGGCCCTTGCCGGGCTCGTTCTGTGTCTGTTGCCCGTGGCCGGACCGGCCGCGGATGAGACGGTCGCGCCGCCGGGCGGGTATCTTGCCGGCCCGCGTTTCGAGGCGCAGAGCGCCGGTGACGTCTTCGGCGGCCGCACCGGCTATGTGCACCCCTATCTTTCGGTCGGCCAGATCTACACCGACAATTTCTTCAATACGCCGGACAATGAAGAGGACGAGTGGGTGACGGTGGTCACTCCCGGCATCTGGGGCGCCTTTCCGGCGATGAAGCAGGCGCCGGAAAAGACCACCACCCTGAACACCACGCCCGGCGGCATGCCGCTGACCCGTTTCCGGCAGGATACCGGCCGGCGCTTCCAGCTGTATGGCGGGTACAGTGCCGATTTCTACCGCAACGAAAACTTCAGCGACCAGGAAGAGACCATCCAGCGCGGCGAGGCGATGCTCGATGTCAACCTGCGCGGCGGGCTGGGGATGAACCTGCTGGCGGTCTACGATGATACCCACGATCCCTACAGCACCGGTGTCAACCAGTTGCCGCAGACCGACGACTATACCGCCCTGACCCTGAACGACCTGGTGACCTGGGAAATCGGTCCCCGCACCGATCTGCGGCTGGAAGTCGGCTATTACGCCCTCGATTACGACGACGCCCGCAACGCCTTTCGCGATCGCGACGACCTGAAGGGTGGTCTGGCGCTGGGCTACCGGCTGACGCCGAAAACAAGGCTGTTCGTCCAGTACGAGTATATCGACATCCGCTATGACCGGGAGATCCAGGACGACAGCGAGGAGCATCATTACTTCGCCGGCCTGAGCTGGCAGCTGACGGCGAAATCGCGCGGCATGGTCAAGGCGGGCTACGGGCAGAAGAAGTTCGACCACCGCAGTTCCGACGACAAGGACGAGTTCATCGGCGAGCTTCAGCTGAGCCACCAGCTGACCCCGAAATCGTCGCTGAACCTGGCGGTGACCCGGCAGACCAACGAATCGGACATCTCAGGTACCGACGACCGGCTGTCGGATTTCGTCTCTCTCGGCTACCTGTGGAAGATGACCGCCAAGACCAGTCTGAAGCTGGACCTGTCGTGGCTGCGCGACGAGTACAATGACCAGATCACCATCGGCGGCCAGACCGGTTTTCGCGATGACGACTACCTGCGGTGCGGCCTGGGCGTCGGCTGGAACGTGCGTAAATGGCTCAACGTCAGCTTCGGGTATGCCTTCGAGCAGCGCGACTCGAATTTCGACACCTTCGATTACGACAACAATGCCGCCTATCTGAACCTGACGGCGGTGATGTAGAATCAGTGTGAATCCGCGTAATCTGCGGCAGAAAAATCTCTGGTGTCAGCCGCTGATGGACGCAGATGAAATCATAGAACCTGAAAAATCATAAAGGTTTTGGTTTTCAATCGGCGTGCATCGGCGTGATCGGCGGTTAGAAAAATCTTTGGTTTAGCCGCGGATGGACGCGGATGGACGCGGATGAAATCGTAGAACCTGAAAAATCATAAAGGTTTTGGTTTTCAATCGGCGTGCATCGGCGTCATCGGCGGTTTGAAAGGTTTTGGTTTTTAGTCGCGGATGGACGTGGACAATAAATTAATTGGCACGACAGTGAATGGGCAGGGAACAACGGCAAAAGATTCCTGCTGCCTGTCACCCGTCACTTGTCATGAACTTGAATTGACAGCTTTCTGCAATAGGATGAACCGGGAATGATGAAAAAAGTGGTTGTTCTGGCCCTGGCGGCGGTTCTGTGCCTGGACCTGGCCGTCGTCGCGGCGGCCGAAAAGGATTACAGGGTCGGCGACGGGGATGTTCTCGAGGTCACGGTCTACGATCATCCCGATCTTGCTACCACGGTGCGCGTCGGCGGCGACGGCAGCATCATCTTTCCTCTGATCGGCCAGCTCGACATCGGTGGCCTGACGGTGAACCAGGTCGCCGCGAAACTGGCGGCGGCCCTGGGTGACGGCTACATCATCAATCCGCAGGTTTCGGTCTTCGTCAAGGAATTCCGCAGCAGCAAAGTGGTGATCGTCGGGCAGGTGGAGCGTCCCGGCCTCTACGAGCTGACCGGCTCCACCACGCTGCTCGAACTGATCTCCAAGGCCGGCGGCCTGGCCCGGGACGCCGGTGATACCGCCACCGTTCATCGCCGGCTCGAAGGCGGCAACGAGAAGGTGATCCAGGTCGACCTGGAGCGCCTGTTCGAAACCGGCGACAGCCGTCTCGATATCCCTCTGCAGAACGGTGACAATGTCTTCATTCTCAAGGCCGGCATGATCTATGTCACCGGCGAGGTGCGCAGTCCCGACTCGTACAGGGTCGAGCCGGGGATGACCGTGCTCAAGGCGATCACCGAGGCCGGCGGCTTCACCAACCTCGCCGCCCGCGGCCGGGTCAAGCTGATCCGCAAGACCGACGGCAAGGAGAAGATTTTCGACCGGGTGCCGATGAACATGGTCGTGAAGCCGGAGGATGTGGTCGTTGTGCCGGAGAGTTTTTTCTAGCCCTGGTTTGTTAGCCGCGGATGGACGCAGATGAACGCGGATAATTCGCAAGAGCTGCAATAGAGGTTTTGTTTTTTGTCGGCGCGCATCCGCGTGATGGGCGGCTGGCATCCGAATCTGACCCCCTGATTCCGCGTCCGGCACCTGGTGCCCGGCGCCCGAAGTGTCTATGAATTCAGAAGAAATCCACCTTCGCGACTATCTGCGCGTCATCAGCAAGCGCCGCAACCTGGTGCTGACCGTGTTCGGCCTGATCTTCGTGGCCGTGGCCCTGTACACCTTCGCCAGGACGCCTCTCTACGAGGGGACGACGCAGGTGCTGATCGAAAAGGCCCGCCCCAGCGGCCTGGGTTCGGAGGGCTCGTACCGGCTCTACGACCCGGAGTTCTACGAGACCCAGTTCCAGCTGATCAAGAGCCGGGCGGTGGCCCTGCGGGTGGTCCGGGCGCTGGAGCTGACCGCCGCCGACCTTGAGGCCGACCGCGAGCGGGGACTGCTCGCTTCGCTCGGCGACTGGGTCCGCGACCTGAAGCGGACGGTGAAGAGGGTGATTCTGGGCGAGATGGAGGAGCCGGAGGCGGTCGATGCCGAGGGAGAGGAGATCGCCCTCGCTGACGAGATCAGCGAGAACCTGACCGTCCGGCCGTTCAAGAACAGCCGCATCGTCACCATCAGCTACCGTTCGCCCAACCCGGAGTTCGCCGCCCGGGTGGCCAACACCACGGCCAGGGCCTACATCGAGCAGACCCTGAACATGAAGCTCGATTCGACCCGCCTGACGCTCGACTGGATGACCCGCAAGGCGGAGGAGGAGCGCAAGAAGCTGGACAAGGCGGAGAAGGCGCTGCAGGCCTACATGGTGGCCAACGACATCGTCACCCTCGAGGACCGGCTGGCGGTGACGCCGCAGAAGCTGAACCAGATCAGCAGCCAGCTGGTGATCGCCGAGGCCAAACGCAAGGAACAG
Source organism: Geothermobacter ehrlichii (assembly GCF_008124615.1). Lineage (NCBI taxonomy): Bacteria > Pseudomonadati > Thermodesulfobacteriota > Desulfuromonadia > Desulfuromonadales > Geothermobacteraceae > Geothermobacter > Geothermobacter ehrlichii. Next base: position 147,175 of record NZ_VNIB01000007.1, on the reverse strand, counting down.
GAGGCGATCTACAACCAGGTGCGGCGGCTGGTCGACAGTCCGGAAGAGGCCGAAACTCTGCCTGCCGTCGCCTCCGATCCGGCGATGCAGACCCTGCGCACCGAAATCCTCAAGGCGGAGCAGCATGTGCGGGAGCTGTCGGCCAAGTACGGTCCAAAGCATCCGGTGATGAAGAAGGTGGTGGGGGACCTGGAGGTGCTGCGCCGCAAGCGCGACCAGGAGGTGCAGCGCATCGTCCGTTCGCTGGAGAACCAGTACGAGCTGGCGGTGTCGACCGAGGAGGGGCTGCGCGCCCAGCTGGAGAAGACCAAGGCCGAGGCGCTCAACCTGAACCAGAAGTTCATCCAGTACGGGGTGCTGAAGCGGGAGGTGGAGACCAACCGCCAGCTCTACGACGCCCTGATGATGAAGATCAAGGAGCAGAGCATCACCCGGGAGACCCAGCCGGTCAACCTGTGGATCGTGCAGAAGGCGTCGGTGCCCGAGGGCCCGGTTTTGCCCAACAAGCCGAAGAATCTGCTGCTCGGTCTGATCGTCGGGCTGATGGCCGGCATCGGCCTGGCCTTTTTCGTCGAGTATCTCGACAACACCGTCAAGTATCCGGACGAGACGGAAAAGGCCCTCGGCCTGTCGGTGCTCGGCCTGGTGTCGCTGTGGAAGGAGAAGGACAAGGTGCTGGAGCGGGTGCTGCTCGATCAGCCGCGATCGGGTTGCGCCGAGAACTACCGCGCCCTGCGCACGGCGGTGATGCTCTCTTCCCCGGAGGGAGCGCCGGGCCGGATCCTGATCACCAGTCCGGGAGCCGCCGCCGGCAAGACCACCACCGCCGCCAACCTGGCGGTGACCATGGCGCAGACGGAAAAGAAGGTACTGCTTATCGACGGCGACATGCGCAAACCGCGACTGCACCGGGTGTTCGGTCTGTCCAACCGCTACGGCCTGTCGAACTACCTGGCCGGCGGCAGCGGCGAGGATCTGCTGCAGAAGGGGCCGGTCGACAACCTGGCGATCATCACTTCCGGGCCGGTGCCGCCCAACCCGGCGGAACTGCTCTCCTCAGCGCGGATGAGCAAGCTGCTCGACGGGCTGGAGAAGAACTTCGACGTCATCATCTGTGACACGCCGCCCCTGCTCACGGTGGCCGACCCCCGCATTCTCAGTCGCCTGTTCAAAGGCACCGTGCTGGTGGTGCGCGCCCGGCAGACCACCTTCGAGATGGCCGGCAAGGCGATCAAGTCGCTGGCCGACATCAACGCGCCGGTGCTCGGTCTGGTGATCAACGCCCTGGAGCTGAAGAAGAGCGACTACTATTACCAGTATTATTATCAGTCGTACTATGGCGAGGAGCCCGAAGCCCAGGAAGGCTGAGTTTTGGTTTCTCGCCGAAAAGCGGGCGTCGGGCCCCCCTGCGTTCAGCGCCTAACCCCCAGCGGCCAGTGCCCGGCTCCTGATACCTGATACCCGACGCCCATGATCGATCTGCACTGCCACATCCTCCCCGGCGTCGACGACGGTCCGGCCGACCTTGAGGGAGCCTTGGCGATGGCGCGCCGGGCGGCGGCGGACGGCATCCGCGTGCTGGCGGCGACGCCGCACGTGCCGCTTTGCGGCCTGGGCATGGAGGAGATCGCGGCGCGGGTGGCGGAGCTGCAGGCGGTGTTCGACCGGGAAGGAATCGGGCTGCGGCTGATCGCCGGGGCCGACGTCGCCACGTCTCTCGGTGTCGGTGGACTTTGCGCTTACCGCCTCGGACCTGGTCCGGCGCTGCTGGTCGAGTTCCCCCATACCCACCTGCCGGCGGAGGCCCCGGAGCTGATATTCGAGCTGTCCCGGCGGGGGAGGATTCCCGTTGTCACCCACCCGGAGCGCAACCCGGGGGTGGCCCGCGATCCGGAGCGGATCGTGCCGCTGATCGAAGCCGGAGGCCTGGTGCAGGTCACCGCCGAAAGCCTGACCGGCGGTTTCGGTCCGGTGGCCCGTTCCTGCGCCCGCCACCTGCTGCGGCGGGGATGGGTGCACCTGCTGGCCAGTGACGGTCACAGTGCCGACTGGCGACCGCCGTGCCTGAGCGTCGGGCTGAAGGCGGCGGTGAAACTGGTCGGTCGGGACGAGGCGCGGAAACTGGTGGTGGATCATCCGCAGAAAGTGCTGGACGGGAACTGGTAGAAGTACAAAATGCGGATTGGTCTTGGCCGCGGATGGACGCAGATGAACGCGGATAAAAGCTGGATGTTTTTGGTTTTTTGAAATCAGTGTCATCGATGGCTGAACACCCATACGGCGAGTTGTGTGCCCCGCGTCCTTTGAGCGTATTTTCATGCTCCATGTCCTGCTGACCATCCTGATTCTCGCTCCGCTGGCCTACGGCACCACCGGCCCCTGGGCGCGTCTTGCCATTCAGGGCGCGGTTTTCGCGCTGCTCGCCGTCTGGTTCTGGCAGGCCCAGCGAGGGCGGGCGCATCGTTACCGGCTGCCCGGCGGCCGGCCGCTGGCCGCGCTGCTTCTGCTGCCGCTGCTGCAGCTCGTCCCCCTGCCGCCGGTGCTGCTGCGCCTGCTGTCGCCGGTCGCCGCCGCCCGTTACGCCGAAGGGGTCTGGCAGCTGCGGCCCGACGCCTGGATGCCCCTGTCCGTTCATCCGCGGGCGACCCTGCTCGAGGCCGTTCAGCTCTTCTCCGCCGCCGCAATCTTCTTTCTGCTGGTTCAGCTGGTCGACAACCGTGCCGCGCTGGCGAAGGTGCTGCGCGTCCTGGTCGGTTTTGCCGGCATCTACGCCCTGCTGGCGATTCTCTGTGATCTTTTCCCCAACGGCCGGATTCTCTGGTTGCTGGCTCCCTGGCCGGCGGAGGCGGGGCAGCCTTTCGGAACCTATGTCAACGGCAACCATTTCGCCGGCCTGATGGCGATGGTTTTTCCCCTGGGCCTGTGCTGGTTTTTCGTCAGCAAGCCGGTGGTGGTGCACGGCAACTGGCGGGAACGGCTGGTCGATTTTTTCAACGATCCGCAATCGAGCCCGCATCTGATCTACGGCGCCCTGGCGCTGGCGAGCGGCCTGTCCGTCTTTCTTTCCATGTCGCGCGGCGGCATCCTCAGCTGTCTGGGAAGCCTGATCGTGCTCGGGCTGCTGCTGGCCTTTGCCGGCGGCGACCTGCGCCGCGGCCTGGTGCTGACCGCCTTTTTCGGCCTGCTGCTGACGGCGGTGGGCGGTTTCGGCTGGGATCCGATCTTTGCCGATTTCCAGCGGCTGCGCGGTACCGATGGGCTGATTCACGAGCAGCGTCCCGCGTACTGGCGGGACAGCCTGCGGCTCTGGCGCGATCATCCCCTGTTCGGTACCGGCTTCGGCACCTTCGCCGACGCCTACCGCGGCTACCAGAGCGTGGATACCGGCGGCAAACTGGTCGATCATGCCCACAACGACTATGTTGAGTTGCTGACCGACGCCGGTCTGGTCGGCGCCGGTCTGGTCGGCTGGCTGTCGGTGGGCCTGCTGGCGACCAGCTGGCGGGCCTGGCGACGGCGCAGGTCGCGTCTGCCGCAGCTGCTCTTTCCCGGCGTGCTGGCGGGGCTGGCCGCCATCGCCCTGCATGGCCTGACCGACTTCAATCTGCACATCGGGGCGAATCTGCTCTGGTTCGCCGCTCTCTGGGGACTGCTGGTCGCCGTGTCGCATGGACGCTCCCGTGCCGGTAGCCGCTCCACCGAGCTGGATGCCGGCCGGCGACCGTCCGTCGCCGCCTTTCTGGCGGTGACGCTCGGGGGGGGCTTTTTCTGTCTGGTTCAGGGGGGCGTCTGTCTGGGGCTGCTCGCTTTCGCGCCGGCCGAGGGGGGGGATCTGCGTCAGCTGCGCGACGATGAACGGCTCGAGCGTCTGCTCACGGCCAGCGAGGAAGCGGCGCGTCTCGATCCGCTGCAGGCCGATTATCGCTATGCCGTTGGCAACCTGCGGCTGGCCCTCGGCCGTTCCGCCGAAGCCCTCACCGCCTATGGCCGGGCGATCCGCCGCAATCCCCTGAACGGCGAGATGCTGCAGCAGGCCGGTCTGCTGCTGGCCGGCCTGGGGGATGGCGGCCGGGCGGAAAGGCTCATGCGCCTGGCGGTCGAGGTCGACCGGCGGCGGCCGGAGCGCGGGATGGTCTACGGCGGCTGGCTGTTGCGTCAGGGACGACGGGAGGCGGGACAGGAAGTGTTGCGCCGTACGCTGCGTCTGGCGCCGGAAAAGACCGGTGATGTTCTGACTCTGCTCATTCTTGCCGGTTTTTCCGACCGGGAGCTGGCGCCGGTGTTGCCCGAGTCGTCCCGGTGCTGGCTGGCCTACGCCCGTTACCTGCTGGGCCGCAAGCTGCCGCAGCAGGCCGAGGCGGCTTTCCGGCGCGCCTTTACGCTGGCCCTGGCGGAACCGGCTGGCGGCCGGAGCGTCTGGTTGGCAGCGCGCTTTTTCGGTGACCGGCGCCGCTACGAAGAGGCCCTGCATCTGCTCGACGAGGGCACGCGGACCTTCCCCCGCGATGTCGCCCTGCACCGGCTGCGGGGGCAGTACGCCGAACGGATCGGGTTGCGCGAACTGGCCCGCAGGTCGTACCGGCAGGTGCTGCTGCTCCGTCCCGGCGACCGGGCCGCCCGCAGACGGCTCAGGACTCTTGCGGCGGAGGAGTGATGGGAAAAGATGGGTGATTTCTCCGCCGTGGATGCATGCAGAAAACCAAAACCTTTCAAACCGCGGATGCACGCAGATACGCGCAGATGAAAACAAAACCCTTGGTTTTTCCAGGTTTTAAAAGCCCCATCCGCGGTTGACACCAGTCGGCTTTCCCGGTTCTCAAATCTGGCTTTCCACATACTGCGCCAGCAGCTCGTGAATCTTGGTCGGCGGGGCGCGGTGAAAGTAGTGGTGAATCACCGCGTGGGCCAGTTCGTGGGCGAAGACGTTGCGGTCGACGTCGGCGGTGGAGATGTAGATGGTGTCGGTCTTGGGGGAAAAGAAGGCGATGAAGTCGCGTTTCATGCCGTACTGCTGCTGGTAGACGCGGTCGACGTCTTCGGCGCTGTCGAGCAGCACCACCCGGTAGCGAAAGTTGTCCGGCCGCATGTCGAGGATCGTCTGTACCAGGGAGGCGAATCGGTCGAGTTTGTTGCTGACATCCCTGTCGATCTGCCCGCTTCCCGATCCGAAAGAGAAGAAACCGCCGGACAGGCGCACCCTGCTGTTGAACTGGCGCAGCTGCTCGGGCCGGTCGTAGACCAGGCTGGCCTGCCGGGAACGGATTTCCGCGCCGGCGGCCGGTATCGCCGCGAGCACTCCGGACAGGAGCGCCACGGAAAGGATGTGGGCAGGGTGCATGGCTATCAGGATCGGAAGCGGTATCCTCGCAGCAGTTCGAGAATGACTTGGTTCTCCTCTCTTGCCCGCCGCAGCAGTTCGCCGCCGGCCGGTATCAACGCGAGCACTTTGGACAGGAGCGTCACGGAAAGGATGTGGGCAGGGTGCATGGCTATCAGGATCGGAAGCGGTATCCTCGCAGCAGTTCGAGAATGACTTGGTTCTCCTCTCTTGCCCGCCGCAGCAGTTCGCCGTCGGCCGGGCCGCCCTCCTGCATCTCCTCCAGAAGCTGTTCAAGGGTTTCGCTGCGGCGCAGAATGTCCCGCAGATCGTTGCTGATGACGTCGTTGACGATGTTGAGCTTGGCGGCGGTCTGTTTGGCCTCGTCCTTGGCCCGCAGCACCACGTTCCAGCTGAAATCGCGGTTGCTCATCGCCTCGAAGGTCTTTTCGAAGCGGAAGAGGGGACCGGCGATGCGATGGGTGACGAACATGGAAAACACGGCGATGAAGACGCCGGCGGTGACCAGGAAGAACCAGTGGGCCTCGACCATCTCCCGCAGCAGGATCATGGGCGTGGCGCCGATCCGCAGCTGTTCGCCATCGTAGGCGATGGTCAGGTTGTCCTGCGAGAGGTAGCTGAAGGCCAGGGCGAAAAACATGACCCCGGCGAAGCTGAGGATGAAATAGCGGAAGATGAAACGGCCCTGCAGTTCTTTGTTGATGAAGAAATTGCGGCGGCGGTATTTCCGGCTCATCCTTCCCTCCTTCCATCGCCGGTGCTCAGGCTGATCTCGATGTCGGCCTTGCGTCGCAGCTGTTCGACCCAGCTGTCGAGCCGCGCCTGTCGCGCCGCCTCTTCGAGCTGGCGGCGGATGCTCTCGTCGTCGAGCCCGGACGGGGGACGGGCGGCGGACCGGATGCTTTCGACCATGAGGTGGCAGAGGCCTTCATTGGTGGGGAAGGGGGTGCTGCTCTCCCCGGGGCGCAGGTCGAGCAGCTGCAGCTGCCAGTTGGGCGGCAGGTCGAGAAAGTCTTCCTCGACGACCTGTTCGTTGCCGCCAGCGGGCGTTGCCGGTTCGATGATCCGGGTCAGCCGGTAGCGGTATTGCGCACAGTCGCGAAAGCGTTCGATCTGCCGCCGGTCGACGCTGACGGCGATCTCCTTGCGCTTTCTTTCGAGCAGCTGGTGGATCAGCGCCTGCTCGTAGTGATCCTCCATCGCCACCCGGAAGGCGTCCTCGCGGTCGATGCCGCGCCGGCGGGCTTCCTGGATCAGCAGCTCGCGGGTCACCAGGTTGTCGACGAAGCTCGCCTCGTCCTTGAAGGCGTAGGGCGCGTAGCGGCGTCGCAGGTCGAATTCGGCGCGGGTGATGATGCGGCCGTTGACCTTGACCACCGCTTCGCTCCGCGGCCGGGGGGCGAGCATCCGGTCGGTCAGCCAGACGCCCAGGGTGGCGAGGATCAGAATCAGTGCCGTGTAGTAGATGTAGCGCATCGGTCCCTCCTGTCTTTCATCGGTGCAAGTGGCCGGAAGATTTAGCGCAAAGAGGTGGGTGCCAGGGTAGAGGCGTGCACTTGGTGTCGGGCGTCAGGTGTTGGGAGAAAGGCGGGGGTCGGGCGTCAGGTACTGGGAGAAAGGCGGGGGTCGGGCGTCAGGTACTGGGAGAAAGGCGGGTGTCGGGCGTCAGGGCCAGGAAAAACCCGGCACCCGGCGCCAAGCACCCTTTAATGCACCAGCCGCGAAAAATGCCGTCGGGTCGAATCCTGCAGCTTGCCGGCGGCGCGGAAGGCCTCCTTGAGCAGGTCCTGCTCGATCCTGGACAGGGCGTAGGGATCAAGGTAGTGGGTGGGCTTCTTTCCCTGCTCGATCAGGTTGATCTCGTTGCGCAGGCGCAGGAAGGTGAAGGCCTCCAGTGCGGCCTTGAGGTGTTCGGCCGTGTCCTGGGTGAAGACGCCGCGCTTGACCAGTTCGTCCAGCCGCTCGATGGTGGTGGTCGCCTCGAACCCCTGTTCGAGCATGAAGATGCGCACGCAGTCGACGATGAAGATGCTGCCGGCCTGTTTCAGGGAGAGCTTCCCCCTGATCTCGTCGTCCTTTTCGACCACGAAGCGGCCAAGCAGGCTGAGGGGCACCTTGTGCTGGAAGTCGAGCTCCATCAGGTGGTAGAGGAAGACCGGGGTTTCGCGGATCAGCAGGTGGACGATGTCGCGCAGGTCCTGGCAGAGGCTGGTGTCGCCGACCAGGGGCATGAAATCGAAGAAGATGGTCGAGTAGCGCACCCGTTGCGGTTCCGGAACCCTGATCCACTCGGTGATGCGCTCCTTCCAGTCCTGCAGCCGGCCGCGCCAGAGGGGGTTGTTGGCCATCACCTTGCCGTTGCACAGCGGATAGCCGATTGCGGCGTAGGCGGCGACCAGCCGTTCGGCGAAGGGGACGAAGAAGGCGTCGACCTCCTGCCGCATCTCCTCGGGGAAGTCCTCGAAAATGAAGCCGTTGTCCTGGTCGGGACCGAGCAGCATCTCCTTGCGGCCGCCGCTGCCCATGATGATGAAGCAGTGGCGGATGGGAGGCGGCACCATCCCTTCGGCGCGCATCTGCTCCAGCACCAGCTCGTAGCCGCGCCGCAGGATGCAGTGGTGGATGTAGGAGAGGATCTCCATGGTTTCGAAAGGCGAGCGGGTCTCGCTCATCAACCCCTTGGCGACCTTGACGATCTCCTGCTTGGCCCGGGCCAGGTCGTCGAGGTTTTTCGCCTCCTTGACGCTGCCGACCAGCAGCATCGACTTCTGGCTGCGGTACTTCATCAGGTCGCGCAGGGAGATGATGCCGACCAGTTCGCCGTTGTCGACCACCGGCAGGTGTTTGATGCGGCGCGCCATCATGAAGGTCGCCGCTTCGTACATGTAGGCGGACGGCGGCAGGGTCAGGGGGGAGGGGGTCATGATCCGCTCGGCGGTCAGTTCCGCCGGATTGGCGCTGTCCCGCGCCAGAACCTTGGTCACCAGGTCGTTCTGGGTGATGATGCCGTCCGCGCGGTTCCTTTCGTTGGAGACGACGATGGCGCCGATGCCATGCCGGGTCATGGTCCGGGCGACATCCCGGGCGGTCGCCTTGCCGTCGCAGGTGATGACGGGCGAAGTCATGATTTCCGACAGCCGTTTCTTGAACGGATAGGCCTCCATCTGGGTCAGCGCGCTCTGGGCGTGGTCACTGACCATGTCGGCGTAGAGGCTGCGCACCCGTGAATAGACGGCGCGGGTGAAGAAGTCCGCCACGTCGGGATAGTCGCGGACGGTTTCGGCGATCAACTCCGCCGGGATGAGGTAGCACTCGGTTTCCTTGGCGGTGCGGGCGCCGGCGGTGTATGACTCGTTGGTCAGAATGGGGGTGCAGCCGAAAAAGGAGCCGTCGCTGCGCAGATCGACCACCATCTCCACCCCGCCGGGGGTGGTGGCGACGATTTCTACCAGCCCCCGGCGCACGATGTAGAGATAGCCGGTGGGCGGATCGTTCTGGTTGAAAATGTGGATGTGCGGCGGAAATTTCCTGATGAGGGCGGCCTGTTCGAGGCGGGTCACCACCTCGTCGGGCAGCAGGTTGAAGGGTTGTGTGTCCTTGAGTGTGCTGATCCGGCCCATGGCGTCTCCCGTGGCAGAAGGGGGCGCCTGTTCGCGCCCGGCTAACACTCAGGAAAGGTTAGCAAAAAAACGAAGATGAGCAAAGGTTCATGTGATGTGCGCAGTGCGATTCACGAATCTAGAATCGCGAGCCATTTCGGTTTTGAATTTTGCCCTTCGGGCGATGTGCGTAGATCCGGGGTTGCGTCCCCGGACGACGCCTTACTCTTTGGCACTCCAAAGAGTAAGCAGAAAGAGCTTAGCCTGCGGCGGGCATTGCAATCGCCAAGGTTCGATGGGTCGAGGTGCCGTTTGTCCCATCAAAGAAGCGTCGGTGCTTCGGGCTAACAGGAAAAGCTTCCCAACGAGCGGCAGGCCGCTCGTTGGGCCAGGTTGCACCGACGCAGCCTCAACGGGGACGTTCCTGTATCGAACAGCCGTTTCCGTCGAGGCAGCTCTGAACCGTTTGGCCCGTGTGAGCGCAGCGAGCCCGGGAACGATGCTTTTTCTGCTGCCGCGAAGAAGATGCCGGCTTGTTTGGCGGCAGCGTTGAAGAGGCCCACAGGCCTTGGCGACTGCCATAAAGCCCAGCGTTTTTGCTTACTTTTTTCGCGTTGAAAAAAGTAAGGCGCCTGGCGGGGCGCGACCCGCCGGTTTTGCTTTTGATTTTGCTTGCGACCTTGCGGTCGGATGAATGTCGATCCGGGGTTGCGCCCCCGGACGACGCCGTCCTCTTTTGCTGGCCCAAAAGAGGACGCAGAAAAGGGCCTTATGCCTGCGGCGGGCATTGCTGTCGCAAAGGTTCGGTGGGTCGAGGCAAGGCTCGGACCCACCAAGTAGCGTCGGTGCTCCGGGCCGGCAGGAAAAGCATCCCAACGAGCGGCAAACCGCTCGATGGGCCGGGCCGCACCGTCGCGGCCCCGACGGGAACGGTTGTGCCAGGACGGGCGTTTCCGTTGGGGCACCTCCGAACAAACTGGCCGTGCGAGCGCAGCGAGCCCGGGAACGATGCTTTTTTTGTGGTCACGGAGAAAGGGCGGTCTGTTTGGGCAACTGGTTGAAAAGGGCCACAGACCTTCGTGGCAGAAATAGAAACAAGCGTTTTTGCTTACTTTTTTCGCGCTGAAAAAAGTAAGGCGCCTGGCGGGGCGCGACCCGCCGGTTTTGCTTTTGATGGTTTGCGACCTTGCGGTCGATGTGCGTAGATCCGGGGTTGCGTCCCCGGACGACGCCTTACTCTTTGGCGCTCCAAAGAGTAAGCAGAAAGAGCTTTCGCCTGCGGCGGGCATTGCTGTCGCAAAGGTTCGGTGGGTCGAGGTTCCGTTTGTCCCATCAAAGAAGCGTCGGTGCTTCGGGCTAACAGGAAAAGCTTCCCAACGAGCGGCAGACCGCTCGATGGGCCAGATCGTACCGCCTCAGCCCCGACGGGAACGTTTGTTGTTGAGACAAGCGGCACACATGGGGCAGCTCCGAACAAACTGGCCCGTGCGAGCGCAGCGAGCCCGGGAACGATGCTTTTTCTGCTGCCGCGAAGAAGATGCCGGCTTGTTTGGCGGCAGCGTTGAAGAGGCCCACAGGCCTTGGCGACTGCCATAAAGCCCAGCGTTTTTGCTTACTTTTTTCGCGTTGAAAAAAGTAAGGCGCCTGGCGGGGCGCGACCCGCCGGTTTTGCTTTTGATTTTGCTTGCGACCTTGCGGTCGAAGGATGTCGATCCGGGGTTGCGCCCCCGGACGACGCCGTCCTCTTTTGCTGGCCCAAAAGAGGACGCAGAAAAGGGCCTTACGCCTGCGGCGGGCATTGCTGTTGCGTGGGTTCGGTAGGGCAAAGGTTCGTTTGTCCCGTCAAAAGAGCTTCAGCTCTTCGGGCCAACAGGAAAGGCTTTCCCAACGAGCGGCAGACCGCTCGATGGGCCAGGTTGTACCGCCGCAGCCACAACGGGGACGTTCCTGTATCGAACAGCCGTTTCCGTCGAGGCAGCTCTGAACCGTTTGGCCCGTGTGAGCGCAGCGAGCCCGGGAACGATGCTTTTTTGTGGTCACGGAGAAAGGGCGGTCTGTCTGGGCAACTGGTTGAAAAGGGCCACAGACCTTCGTGGCAGAAATAAAAACAAGCGTTTTTGCTTACTTTTTTCGCGTTGAAAAAAGTAAGGCGCCTGGCGGGGCGCGACCCGCCGGTTTTGCTTTTGATTTTGCTTGCGACCTTGCGGTCGATGGACGTAGATCCGGGGTTGCGTCCCCGGACGACGCCGTCCTCTTTTGCCGGCCCAAAAGAGGACGCAGAAAAGGGCCCTTCGCCTGCGGCGGGCATTGCTGTTGCGCGGGTTCGGTGGGTCATTACAACGTCGGCTCAACCCGGAACGCCGGCTCTTCGGGCCGGCAGAAAGGCTTTCCCAACAAGCGGCAGGCCGCTCGATGGGCCAGGTTGCACCGCCGCGGCCCCGACGGGAACGGTTGTGCCTTCCGTTGGGGCACCTCCGAACAAACTGGCCCGTGCGAGCGCAGCGAGCCCGGGAACGATGCCTTTTCTGCTGCCACGAAGAAGATGCCAGCTTGTTTGGCGGCAGCGTTGAAGAGGCCCACAGGCCTTGGCGACTGCCATAAAGCCCAGCGTTTTTGCTTACTTTTTTCGCGTTGAAAAAAGTAAGGCGCCTGGCGGGGCGCGACCCGCCGGTTTTAAGCTTCGAGCCTATTCTTTCTTTTTCTTCCCGAACTTAAAGGGATGCGCCTGGCGGCTGATGACGAAGTCGGCGAAGATCTTCAGCCACAGGGTCGAGCCGGCGATGCCGATCCAGGTGTTGAAATCCATGAAGGGGCCGATGGCGATGCCGGTGGCGATGTACAGGGGGACGCCGAGGGCGACCCAGACCGCCACCAGACCGGCGGCCAGGTTGACGATGCCGGTGAAGGGGGCCCATTTTTCCGGGTTTTTCGGCGGCTCGCCGCCCTTGAGAGCGACTTCTGAATAGTCCTTTTTCCTGAAGATGCGCCAGGCGCGGCGCAGCCAGAAAAAGGCCATGAAGTAGAGGGCCAGGTAAAGAATCCAGGTGAGGGCGATACTGACGGTGAAAACGGGCATGGAGACACTCTCCTGTCGGGGTTCGCGGGCAAGAAAAATCCCGCCAGCACAAGCTGGCGGGATAATGACACAATCGAATCGAATCGGCAAGAACTGCGGCTCAGTGAGCGCCGCCGATCTCCTTCGAACCCTTGGGGATACGAACGGCTTCGACCAGCTGGGCGATCTCATCGGGCACCGGAGCGGTCATGTTCTTGACGGCGAAGGCGACGATGAAGTTGACGACAGCGCCGATGGCGCCGAAGGCGTTCGGCTCGATGCCGAAGAAGAAGTTGGGTTTGCCGCCGAACAGGCCGAGGAACGAGGTCCCCTTGATGAAGAAGATGCCTTTGTGGGCGAAGACGTAGAGCATGGTCACGCCGATTCCGGCCAGCATGCCGGCGATGGCGCCCTGCTTGTTCATAGTCTTGCTGAAGATGCCCATCATCAGCGCCGGGAAGATGGAGCTGGCGGCCAGGCCGAAGGCAATGGCCACGGTACCGGCAGCGAAGTCGGGCGGATTCAGGCCGAGGTAGCCGGCCACCATGATGGAGCAGGCCATGGCGATCTTGCCGGCGAGAAGCTCGCCCTTCTCGGAGAGGTCAGGCATGAACTTCTCTTTCAGCAGGTCGTGCGAGATGGCCGACGAGATGGCCAGCAGCAGGCCGGCGGCGGTGGAGAGCGCGGCGGCCAGACCACCGGCGGCGACCAGGGCGATGACCCAGTTGGGCAGCATGGCGATCTCGGGATTTGCGAGAACCATGATGTCGCGGTTGACGCTCAGCTCATTACCGGCCCAGCCGGCGGCCTTGGCCTTCTCGGCGAACGTCTTGTTCTTGTCATTGTAGTACTGGATGCGGCCGTCGCCGTTCTTGTCATTGAACTTCAGCAGGCCGGTGACTTCCCAGCGTTTCATCCAGTCGGGACGCTCGTCGTACTTGATCTGGGCTTCAGGAGCGAAGACATCGCTACCCTGCATGATGCCGGGATGGATGGTCTTGAGCAGGTTGATCTTGGCCATTGCCGCCACGGCCGGAGCGGTGGTGTAGAGCAGGGCGATGAAGACCAGGGCCCAGCCGGCGGAGGAACGGGCGTCCTTGACCTTGGGCACGGTGAAGAAGCGGACGATGACGTGCGGCAGACCGGCGGTGCCGATCATCAGCGACACGGTGTAGACGAACATGTTGAAGTAGCTCAGCCGCGGCGTGGTGGTGTACTGGGCGAAGCCGAGTTCCATGGAGATCTGGTCGAGTTTCTCCAGCAGCGGAGTGGTGGTGCCGACCAGGTCGGAACCGAGGCCAAGCTGCGGCAGGGGATTGCCGGTCAGGTGCAGCGAGATGAAGATCGCCGGTACGGTGTAGGCGATGATCAGGACGCAGTACTGGGCGACCTGGGTGTAGGTGATCCCCTTCATGCCGCCGAAAACGGCGTAGACGAAGACGATGGCCATACCGACGATGATGCCCATGGTGTTCGAAACACCGAGGAAGCGGGAGAAGGCGACACCGACACCGGTCATCTGACCGATGATGTAGGTGACGGAAGCCATCAGCAGGCAGAGAACGGCGACCGTGCTGGCGCCCTGGGAATAGTAGCGGGAGCCGAAGAACTGTGGCACGGTGAACTTGCCGAACTTGCGCAGGTAGGGGGCGAGCAGCATGGCCAGCAGGACGTAGCCGCCCGTCCAGCCCATCAGGAACAGGCCGCCGCCGTAGCCCATGGCGGCGATCAGGCCGGCCATGGAGATGAAGGACGCAGCCGACATCCAGTCGGCGCCAGTTGCCATACCGTTGAGAACGGGGTGAACACCGCCGCCGGCGACGTAGAACTCCTTGGTGCTGCCGGCACGGGCCCAGATGGCGATGCCGATATAGAGCGCGAAGGTCAGGCCGACAATAATGTATGTAATGGTTTGCAGACTCATTGTAGAAATCCTCCCTTAATCTTCGTGGACGTCAAACTTCTCGTCGATTTTGCCCATGAGTTTGGCGTAGATGAAGATGAGCGCCACGAAAACATAAATGGAGCCCTGCTGGGCGAACCAGAATCCCAGCGGATAACCGCCAATCTTGATGCCGTTGAGTGCCGGGGCCAGAATGATGCCGAGCCCGTAGGACACGACGAACCAGACGATCAGAATGTTTCTGACCAGGCCGAGGGTCGCTTTCCAATACCCTTCGTGATCATGTGCATGATGTTCTGCCATAGTTTTGCCTCCTCTCTCTCCTCATTACGTTGGTTGAACAACCTGACTCTTCTCCCCCCTTGCATCCAGACCCTGTGGCCGCGGGGGAACACCAGCGGTCGTTGATTTGACTCTGTCACCTCCTTGTCAACCCGGTCCTGGTCCTGCCCGGACCGAAAACTCACATTGCTTTCAATTGCGGCCGGGAGAAACTCCGCCGCCGAGAAAATGACCGACATAGCCGAGCTTGCTGGAAATGATGGTGCCGGCCTCGACCAGTTGCGGCGCCAGTTCGTCCCGGATGATCTCCTCTGACATCCGGAAGTCCGGGGCGACCAGGCAGAGACTGCCGGCCAGCCGCCCGCCCTTGGTCAGCAGCGGCACCGCCAGGGCGGTGACGCCGTCGCCGAGCGTGCCCGTGTCCTGGCAGAAGCCCTGGGCGTGGATGCGGGTCAGGTCGAGCTTCTGTCCTTCGTCGAGCTGCGGTCTGTCGCTTTCTTCGGCGAAGGCGAGCTGAACACGACCGGCCGCCGTGGTTTCCAGCGGGTAGCGGCGACCCACCAGGGATACGATCTTGACCTGGTAGGTGGTGTCGACCATGTCAAAGAACAGTACCTCTCCGGTGCGCGGTACGGTGAGGTAGACCGCTTCTTTCGTGGAGCGAACCAGCTTTTCCATCACCGGCCTGGCCTTGCGCAGCAGCTCCATGCGGGAAAGCAGTTTCTGCGCGACCTCGTAGGCAGAAAGTCCCAGCCGGTATTTGCTCGATCCGTCTTCGCGTTCGACATAGCCACGGCTCTCGAAGGTGGCCATCAGCCGGAAAACGCTGGTTTTGTTCATGCCGAGGCGCTGGCTGAGCCGTGAAATGCGTACCTCGCCTTCCTCTTCGGAGAGCGCCTCGAGAACGTCCAGCGCGTTCTCGACCGACTGGATGGAATAGGATTCACGCCCTCTCGCGCCCAAGTTTCAACTCCTCGAAAACTGCGGCTGATGTTCGCGATGCCTCGATTTCGGCACACTGTTTTAAAAATATTGGACGAAAAAGTAATACGGCGTTTTATTTTTGTCAATCTCTTTTTTTTGCAGACGTAAATGTTGCTAAAAAAACCATTTAAATCAAACAGATGGGAAATGTGCAATGTTATGAAATGCTGGCTTGCCTGCCCCATGAATCGCAAAATATGCCGCATATGTTTTCGGCCGAATGCGGCTCTGTAAAATTGCATTTTATTATTTGTGGTAAAAAGTTTGATAAATCGCTGCATCTTTCGTCCCCCGGTCGGGAGTGTTTTGAAACGGGTTTCCTGTTTGGGTTGTCTGGAGGTCTGGCGGTAAAACGGATTTCGATTCGCAGCGATGTGTTGAAAATTATAGCATCGGCGTTTCGGCTGTCGAATCGATGTCGGAAAATTTTTCACTACGGGTTCCCGGGAGCGTTCCGGGCCGATGCGGGGTTCATTGTGGGGAATGACTGGTGACCGGCCGGGCAAAAAGTCCGGACGCAAGGTATCCGGCCTTCCGGGCGTGAGGCATGTTTCGAGGTGCGTCGATGAGGATGATGCCGCCCGCAGGCCTTTTTCAGCAGCCTGAGGCGAGAGTCAGGTCCCCGCCAGTTTCCGTACCAGGGGAGCGTCGGCCGGCAGGAAGGGAAGCGCCAGCATCTCGTCGGGACGCACCCAGCGGTGTTCGGCCACGCCGAGGTGACGGATTCGACCGCCGAGGATGCGTGCCCGGTAGGCGAGCAGCAGGATGGCGCCCCAGTCGTAGCGATGGTGAAGGACATCGACGATGCCGGCGACCTCGATGTCGAGATCGAGTTCTTCGCGCAACTCGCGGATCAAGGCCTGCTCGGGGGCTTCGCCGTCTTCCAGTTTGCCGCCGGGAAACTCCCACAGGCCGGCGTGACGGCAGTCGTCCGGGCGGCGGGTGACCAGGAAACGGCCTTGCTCCTCGATGATGGCTGCGGTGACGATCAGGGGCGGCATGGCGGGTCGCGCGGGGCTCCGGAGAAGGCGGTTTCTCAGTCTTCCTCGACGTCGACGCCCAGCACCTGCCGCATCTGCCGCAGGGCGAAGGCCCCGTCCCCGGGGTCGAGATGGGCGACGCAGTCGGCGGGAACCCTGACCCGGTAGCCGCGCATCACCGCGTCGGCCGCCGTGTACAGCACGCAGATGCTGGTGACGCAGCCGGTCAGGACCAGTTCGTCGACCTGCAGCCGGCGCAGATGCTCGTCCAGGTCGGTGGCGTGGAATCCCGAATAGGTGGTCTTGCAGACCGTGGTTTCGCCGGGCAGGGGAGCCAGCTCGTCGACAATCTGTGCGCCCCGGGTGCCGCGCACGGCGTGCGGCGGCCAGCCCATGCGGCTGAACTCGCTGTCGTCGGGGGCGTGGGCGTCGCAGACGTGGATGACCGGCAGTCCCTGCGCGCGCGCCTGCCGCAGGCGCTGTTGCAGGGCCGGCAGGATCTCCCGGGTCGCCGGAACTTCCAGGGGGGCGCCGGGCTGGACGAAGTCGTTGAGCATGTCGATGATGACAAGGGCCTGTCGCATGACAACCTCCCCGCTTGGTGCTGGTCAGTTTCGGTCGCTTTCCCCTGTCAGCATAACAGAATTCAGGCCGGCCGGTCGCCGACGTAGATGGTGGCGATGCCGAAGGTCAGGTCCCGGTGGTAGAGGCCGGTGAAGCCGGCAGCGGCCATCATCGCCTTGAACGCCGCCCGGTCGGGAAATTTGCTCACCGAGTCGGGCAGGTAACTGTAGGCGCTCCGTTTCGACAGCAGCCCTCCGAGCAGGGGGAGAATGCGATGAAAGTAGAAGTGGTAGATCGCCCGGAAGAAGGGATTGCTCGGCGTGGAGAATTCGAGTATGACCGCCCGTCCGCCCGGCTTGAGCACCCGAAACATCTCTTTCAGGCCGGCTTCGCGATCGACCACGTTGCGGATGCCGAAGGCGATGGTGACGCCGTCGAAGGTGGCGTCCGGATGCGGGATGGCTTCGCAGGGGCAGCTGACCAGCGTGATGCGGTCGCGGTGCCGGGTCGCCGCGATTTTTCCCTTGCCGACCACCAGCATGCCGGGCGTCAGGTCGAGGCCGACGATCTTGACGCTTGGATCGGTACGGAAGGCGATTTCGAGGGCGACGTCGCCGGTTCCGGTGGCGACGTCGAGGACCCGGCCGCCCGGCGGTATGGCCAGCTGTGACACGGCGCGGGTGCGCCAGCGCCGGTCGATGCCGAGCGACAGCAGCCGGTTGAGCAGGTCGTAGCGGGGGGCGATGGCGTCAAACATCTCGCGGATGTTGCGCCCCTTTTCACTGAGTCGAAACATTGAGAGGTGATTCTTTCGGGATGGGTTTGGCGCCGTTTTTAGCACACCCGGGGCGGGGTGTCAAAAAGCAGAAAGGCGGGCGCCCAACACTTCGATTCATCTTGTCCGTGTAAATCGGTGTCATCTGCGGCTGGAAAGTCTCGAACCGCGAAACTATTTTTCAGGGTCGCTCGGCTGCGGCAGCAGCACCTTGCCCGGATCGGTCAGCACTTCGCCGGGCAGGGTGAGCACCCGTTTGAAGATGCCGAAGATCTTTTTTGACAGCGAGGTGACGGGGATGGCCTCGACCTGCGGTTTTGAGGCGTCGCCGGTGATTTTGAAGTGGGCGGTGACCAGCGCCCGTTCCCGCCCGCCGAGAATCCAGCCGGCGATGGGGATCTTGGTGATGATCCTGTCGACGGTCTTCAGCGGTTTGACCCCGACCACGGCATCGAGCCGGTTGCGCGGCAGGTCGTAGTCGCCGACGAAGGAAAGGTCCATGGCCTCGCTGCGCAGCAGCAGGTCTTCGGTGTGCACTATCCCCTGTTCGATCGAGACGGTCACTGTCAGGCTCTGGTAGGGCATCCCCTTTTCCACCAGGTCGGGCAGCTTGAAGGCGAAGAGCTGCGACACATTGAGCAGGGAGAAGACCTTGGAGAGGAAGGCGAACTTGTTCAGCACGCCGTCCCTGACCTCGAGGCTGACGCCGCCGTCGAGGGTGGGGATGAAGTTCCTGCCGGCTTCGCCCTCCAGGTAGAAATCGCCGCGCAGGGTGCCGCTGAGCAGGCTCTTTTGCTGCAACAGGTCGCGATGAATGGCCGCCGCCGGAAAGTTTTCCGCGTGCCCGGCTATCTTCAGCCGGGTCGGGCCGGGGCCGGTGCCGTCGCTGATCACCATACCGGTGGCGTAGCCCTCTCTGGCCCTGAAATGCAGGGGAAAGACGGTCAGCAGGCCGCGTCCGTCGCTGGTGACGGTTCCGGCGGCCTCCGTGAAGTTCAGGCGGCCGAAACGCCCTCTGGCGACCCGGGCCTCGACGGTGACCAGCGTTCCCTGTCTGCTCTTTTTTCCTGACGCCGGCGGCCCTTCCGCGGCGGGGGAGTGGGCCTTGGCCGGCCCCCGCCAGAGCCCGATGATTTCGTCGATGTCGGCCCAGGCGGCGTTTGCCTGCAGCTGCACCTGCGGGTTTTTCCAGCCCAGCATGGCGCCGCTGACGACGCAGTCGGTGCCGCCGTCGAGGCGTACGGCGACCTTCTTGAAGCGGATGCCGTCACCGTCGATGGCAAGTTCGGCATCCAGGTTGTGAAACCAGTTGTCGGTCGTTTTGAAGATCAGTTCATCGGCCCGCACCTTGCGCCCCTGCAGCCGCAGTTCCAGGCGCGGCCGGTCGAAGTCGGCGAGACGGGCCTGGATGGTGACCGGCGAATCTCCCAGCCGGGCGTTGAGCAGAACGGTGTCAAAGGAACGGCCGTGGAACAGGAAAGTGCCTTTGATCCGGTCGAGGTCGGCGAGGATGGAGGTGAGGTGCGTGCCGGCGTTCTGCAGGGTGATTCGGCCGTTGATCTGCAGCGGCCTGTCGGCGGAGCCGGCAAGCTGCAGGTCGAGACCGGCGGTGCCGCGCAGACGGTACCAGGCGAGATGCCGGCTGGTGCCGAGACGCCGCAGGTCGACGGCGTCGCTGCTCAGGTGCAGGCTGTAGGCTCCCCTGCTGCCGATGGAGCCGTTGAAATCGACGCTCGTCGCCGCCAGCGTGATCCGTCCCCGCTCGATCGTCCAGCCTCCGTTCCCGTATTGCAGCTGCAGTTTCATCGTGCCGGCTTCGCCCGCCTGCTTGCGGAACCAGCCGCCGAGGTTGGCGGTCAGCCGGGTCAGGTCGCCCTCGATGGCGAGTCGCGGGTTGGCGAGCGGTCCGTTGATGCGCGCCTGGACGGGCAGCGGACCGTTCAGGTCGATCCGGTTCGCATCCATGCCGGTTTTCTGCAGCAGCGCCGTCAGCGGCGGCGACAGCTCGGCGTTCAACTCAAGGGTCGGGATGTCTCCGGTCAGATCGACGCGGCCCTGCAGCTGTTGGGTCCGACCCTGCCAGCTGGCGGTAAAGCGCTCAATGCTCAGAACGCTGTCCGCCAGCCGCAGGCGGGCTTCTCCCTGCTCGAGCGGTGGAAGCTTTTCGAGCGGCAGGGCCAGGTCGGCAAGGCGGAATTCTCCCCGCAGACGGCGCAGCAGGCCGGTAGCGGTCAGTTCCGTCCAGGGGGTCCGCGGCAGGACGAGATCGAAACCGAGGGTGCCGGTCGGCCGGGGCAGGTCTGCTTGCGGCAGCCAGGGGCGCAGCTCGTCAAGGGCGAGCGGCGCCAGCCGAATCTGGCCGGCGAGGTTGTCCCGGTCCAGCTGCAGTTCGCCGTTCAGGCGCAGACGGCCGTGGTTCAGGGTCAGCCCGGCCAGACTCTGGGTTCCGTTTTGCCGCCGCCAGGTCCCTTGCAGGCGCCAGCGGCCGAGGGGGAGAGGCGGCCGTTCCCGGCGCATCAGGCTGCCGCTGTCGGCGGCCAGATCGAGATCGAAGGCGAGTTCTTCGTTCGGATTGCCCTGCAGCCGGCAGTCGAGGTCGGCCCGGCCGGCGAGGGCGACGCCGTCGGGCAGCAGCCGGTGGTCGATGGCATCCAGGGGGAGGCCGTGCAGCCTGAGAGCCAGGGTCAGCGGATTGCGGCCCCATTGCAGCGGACTGTCGCCGCGAACGATACCTTCGAGGTGAAGGGGGGTGCTCAGCCGTTCCTTCTCGAGGCGGGCGTCGAGCACGAGATCGAGCCGACCGTCCGGCCGGGCGCCGAGGCCGAGGTCGGCGCCGGTCAGCCGCAGCGGCGGATAGCCGCTTTTCCTGGGGAAGCGCAGTTCGATGGCGCCGTCGTGGATGCGGATTTCGCTCAGGCCGGTGTCGGACCAGTCGCTGCCGCTGTCGGCCGGCGGGGCCGGCCCGGCTTTTTGCGGCCGGTCGAGGTTGATGACCAGTTGCGGCCGCGCCAGGATGATTTTGCGCAGGGTCAGCTGCCCCTGCAGCAGTGGCAGCAGGCCGACCTTGATGTAGAGATGGTCGGCCTGCAGGTAAATGGTGTCGCTGGCGTCTTTTCCGATCACCAGTTGGTTGCAGTCGATGGCCAGTCCTTTGGTGACGGAAAAACGGATGCTGGCGAAGCGGACCGGGCGGCGGAAGAGGTCGCTCAGGGCCGATTCGATTTCGCCACGGTAGCGGTTCAGGTCGAAGGTGGCGAGGAAGAGGCTCAGGCCGAGGGCTCCCAGGCAGAACAGCAGGATGATGATGCGGGCGATTTGGCGAGAGCTTTTTCGGGCCATCCGCGAGACCAGGGTCGGTTGGGGGTTGTCGGCCGAAGGCGTTCCGGCTCGCTCCCCTTAGCCGGGCGTCGGCGGCCGGAGCGGGGAGCAGGTCACTCCTGTCCGATTATAAACATTTCACGCTGTCGGGCCAGTCCCTTTTCCGTCGTCGGGCGACGCCAGCCACTGCCGCAGACCGTCGCGCAGTTCGCGTGGCAAGGGAGCGGTCAGGGTCTGTCCGTCTTCGAGCTCGATGCGCAGGCAGTGGAGAAAGGGCCGGGGCGGAAGCGGGGGCGCGTCGACACCGTAGCGCCGGTCGCCGAGGATGGGCCAGCCGGCCGCAGCCAGCTGACGGCGCAGCTGGTGGGTGCGGCCGGTTTCGAGTTCGAGCAGCAGCAGGCTCTGCCCGTTGCGGCTGGCGAGACGCCGGAAACGGGCGCGCGAGGGCCTGATCTTTCCCCGGATCGGCAGCGGCTGGTCCAGGGTGCCCCCGGGCGGGGCGAGACCCGCGGCCAGCGCCAGATAGGTCTTGCGCCAGAGGCCGGCCATCAGCGATTTGCCGAGCCGGCCGGCGGCCTGGTGCCCCTTGGCGAACAGGATGACGCCGGAGGTGCCGCGGTCGAGCCGGTGGACCGGAGAAAGACGGTAGCGATCGCCCCGCCGCCGAACCAGCTGCCGCAGCAGGCTGGTCAGGTCGGTGTCGACGCCGGCGGTCCGATGGACCGCCAGTCCCGCGGGCTTGTTCACGGCCAGCCAGTCGTCGGTTTCGCGCAGAATAGACAGGGCGGGAGCCAGCTCCGCGATCTCGCGCAGCCGCCGGCTGTCGGGCAGGCGTACCCGCATCCCGCGGCGGGTCGGCAGGTCGGCTTCGGCGACCCGGCCGTCGGCCAGAATCCGCCCCTTGCGCAGCAGCTGGCGCAGATAGCCGGCCGGGGCCGCGGGGAACTGGCGCTGCAGCCATTCGGACAGCGGCAGACCTGTGTCCAGGGAGTCGACAATCCTTTCCATGGCCCCCATCTTAGAGAGGGAACGACGGTTCGGCAAGGGGCTGGTCGCGGGGTGGTTGCGGCGCGGCGGAAGGCGGTGCGAAGTCCTTTACAGCGAGGGGTTGGATTGCTACCATAGCCCGCTATCGCCGGGGGATGGCTCCGGCGCAGGGGGGCTGGATGCGCATCAAGCGGCTTGAAATCATCGGTTTCAAATCCTTTGTCGACAAGGTCGAGATCGACTTTCAGGACGGGGTGACCGCCATCGTCGGGCCCAACGGCTGCGGCAAGAGCAACATCGTCGACGCCATCCGCTGGGCCATGGGCGAACAGAGCGCCCGTAACCTGCGCGGCAAGTCGATGGAGGATGTCATCTTCAACGGCAGCGAAACCCGCAAGCCGCACGGCATGGCCGAGGTCTCTCTCATTTTCGACAACGAGGACGGCCTGGCCCCTCCCGCCTTTGCCCAGTACGCCGAAATCATGGTCACCCGCCGCCTCTACCGCAGCGGCGAGAGCGAATACCTGCTCAACAAGACCCCCTGTCGGCTGCTCGACATTGCCGAACTGTTCATGGACACCGGCGTCGGCCGCCGCGCCTACTCGATCATCGAGCAGGGGAAGATCGGTTTCATCCTCAACGCCAAGCCGGAAGAACGGCGGTTTCTGATCGAGGAAGCGGCCGGGGTGACCAAGTTCAAGGCCCGCAAGAAGACTGCCATCCGCAAGATCGACGCCACCCGCCAGAACCTGCTGCGGCTCGGCGACATCATCAGCGAGGTCAACCGCCAGCTCGCCAGCCTCAAGCGGCAGGCCAACAAGGCCGAGCGTTACCGTCGTTACCGCGAGGAGCTCAAGGGGATCGAAACCCGTTTCGCTCTGCGCCGCTTCCGCCAGCTGACCGCCGAGATCGCGGAGCTGGAAAAGGGGGAGCGCGAGGGGGGCGGCGTTCTGGAGAGGCTGGGCGGCGAGCTGCAGGTGCTGGAGATGCGGCTCGACGAGGGGCGGCTGCAGCAGGCCGGACTGGAGAAGGAGCTGGGCCGCATCCAGGAGCAGGTTTTTCATCTGACCGCCGAGATCCAGCAGGCGGAGGGGAGGATCAGCTTCGCCCGCCAGCAGCGGGAGAAGCTGGAGCTGCAGAAGGAGCGGCGGGCGGCCGAGAGCGAAGAGGTCCGCCAGCGGCTGGTGGCGCTGGACGACGAAGAGGAGGCGCTCGAGCGGACCGTCGACGGGCTGGCCGGCGAGCTGGCCGAAGCCGAGGCGCGGCTGGCCGAGGCGGCCGAGGCGGCGGCCGAGTGGGAGCGGCTCGAACGGCGGCGGAACGCGCAGCTCGAGGAGACGCGGCAAAAACTTTACACCCTTATGTCCGGGCTTTCGCGGTTGCAGAACCAGCAGCAGGACGCCCGTCGCCGGTTGGAGCTGCAGGACGAGCGCAAGGCCCGCAACCGCCGGGAGGCGGCGGAGATTCAGGAAGAGCTGGCGCGGGTGCAGCAGGAGGCGCAGGAGCGCAGCCGCCGGCTGGAGGAGGACCGCCAGCGCCATTCCGGCCTGCGACAGGAGCAGGAGCGTGTGCGCGAAGAGCTCGACGGCTGGCGGGCGCGGCGCACGACCAACGAGGAGGAGCTGCTGACGGCGCGGGAGGATCTCAACCGGGTCCGTTCCCGGCTCGAATCGTTGCGCCAGCTCGAGGCCGACCTCGAGGGCTATGCCGGCGGGGTACGCACCCTGCTGGCCGACGACGGGCTGAAATCCCGCCTCGGCGGCCTGGTGGCCGATCACCTGGGCGTTCCGCGGGAGCTGGAGACGGCGGTGGAAGCGGTGCTCGGCGAACGGCTGCAGGCGCTGCTGGCCGACAGCGGCGACGCCGAGGCGGCCTTCGCCCTGCTGCGGCAGAAGGGCGGCCGGGCGACGCTGCTTCTCGGCGGTCCGCAGCCCGCCGGGGTGCCGGCCTGGAGCGAAGGAAAGCATCTGGCCGAGCTGGTCGAGACAGCGGACGACGCCCGCCTGCGCGGACTGCTGACCGGCGTCTATCTGGTGGAGGACGTTCGCCCCTGGCTCGGGCGCACCCTGCCGTTCGGGGTGACCCTGGTGACCCGCGACGGCGATACCCTGACCGGTCGCGGCGAATGGACCGGCGGCTCGGCGCCGGCGGCCGGCGGCGGGCTGCTGCACAAGAAGCGCGAAATCAGGGAACTGGCCGACCGGCTGGCCGGCCTGGAGCGGAGGGTGGAGGAGCTCGAGGCGGAGCGGCAACAGCTGCACGGCCGCTGCGCCGAGGGCGAGGAAAGGCTGCAGGAGCTGGCCGCCGCCATCCACCGGCAGGAACTGCGGCTGGTCGACAGCGACAAGGACCTGGCCCGCTTCCGGCAGGAAGAGGAGCGGCTTCTGCAGCGGATCGAGGTCCTCAGCCTCGAGGAGGACCAGCTGCACGGCGACCGGGAACACCTGCAGCGGCTGCTGCAGGAGGCGACCGACGGCCTGCGGCAACAGGAAGAGGAGCGGCAGCGGCTCGAGGCTGAGATCGAAGAGCTGACGGCGACGCTGGCCGAACAGCGCCGGGAGCAGGAGCAGGCGCGGGAACGGCTGACCCGCCTGCGGGTCGAGGTTGCCAGCCTGAAGGAGAGGGAGGCCGCAGCCCGCAGCAGCCGCGAGGGGCTGGAGCAGTTGCGGCACGAGCTGCAGGGCCGGCTCGCGGTGCTGGCCGGCGAGCGGGAGGACGCCACCGCCGAACAGCGCAGGCTGCAGCAGGAAGCCGAAAGCCTGCAGCAGCGGCTGGAGGTACTCTTCGCCCGCCGCGAGGAAGAGAAGAAGAAATACGATCGGCAGCGCGACCGGTTCGAGGAGACGGCGCAGCAGCTGCTGCTGGAGGAAGACCGGCTGCGCGAGCTGCGGCAGCAGGTCAACCGGGTGCGTGAGGAGGTCGGCGGCCTGCAGCTGCAGCTGCGGGAGAAGCAGCTGGCCCTGGAGCATCTGCGGCAGTCCTTTCTCGATCGCTACCGGCTCGATCTGAACGACCTGGAAGAGGTCGAGGACGAGCCGGAAATCGACCAGCAGGCGGCCGAGCGGCGTCTCGAGGAGCTGAAGCGCCTCATCGAGGGGATCGGCGAGGTCAACCTGACCGCCATCGACGAATACCGCGAGCTGGAGGAGCGGGCCCGTTTCCTGCTGGAGCAGCAGGAGGATCTGCGGCAGTCGCTGCACGGTCTGCAGACGGCCATCGCCAAGATCAACCGCACCACCCGCAAGCGGTTCAGGGAGACCTTCGACCAGGTCAACGCCAAGTTCCAGGAGGTCTTTCCGCGCCTGTTCCAGGGCGGTCGCGCCGAGCTGCGCCTGACCGACGAGGACGACCTGCTGGAAACGGGCATCGACATCATCGCCCAGCCGCCGGGCAAGAAGCTGCAGGGGGTGACTCTGCTCTCCGGTGGGGAGAAGGCGCTGACGGCGGTGGCGCTGATTTTCGCCATCTTCCTGATCAAGCCGTCTCCCTTCTGTCTGCTCGACGAGGTCGACGCGCCGCTGGACGAGGCCAATATCGGTCGTTTCAACGAGATGGTGAAGGAGATGTCGGCGCTGTCGCAGTTCATCATCATCACCCACAACAAGCGGACCATGGAGATGGCCGACACCCTTTACGGGGTGACGATGCAGGAGCCGGGGGTGTCCCGGCTGGTGTCGGTCAGGATCAACGAATTCTGAACGGGATGAGATGCCATGCCCTTCAAGCGGACCCTGAAAGAGATGCTCGACCGCATTCCCGGCTCCCTGGGGGCGATCATCGTCGACTGGGAGGGGGAGGCCGTCGACCAGGTCGGACGGATCGACGAATACGAACTGAAGGTGATCGGGGCGCACAAGGGGCTGATTCTCGATAGCATGCGGCGTGCTGTCCGCCGGGCCGAGGGGAATGAGCTGGAGGAGATCCTGATCACCACCAGCTGGCGGCAGACCCTGATTTTGCCGCTGGACAGCGAATACTTCTTCGTCGTCACCTTTGAAAACCGGCGCGCCATGGGCCGTGCCCTGTTCGAGGCGCGCCGCTGTCGGCAGAAACTGAGAGAGGAGATCGCCTGATTCCTGCGGGACGGGCGAAACGGAAGCAGTACACGATGAACGAACAGATGACGCAACTGGTACAGCAGCTGGGCGACTGGCTGGTCGGGCTCGGGGTTCCCGAGACCCAGAAAACGGCGGCGGCCTTCGGGCTGCTTTTTCTTCTGGCGACCTTTCTGGTCCTGATTCTGATCCTGGTCCTTTTCCGCCTGCGCGGCGGCCGGAAGCCGGCTGCCACCGGCGAAGAAGAGCCGGAAGAACGCAGGGAGCCGGAACGGCCGGCGAAAGAAGTCCCGGCGGAAACGGCCGGCGAAGAGGCCCCGGCCGAGGCGGTTGCCGAGGTGCCGGAACCGCGGGCCGTTGCCGCTGAGGAGCCGTTGGTGACCGACACCGGGGTTGAGCCGGTGGCTGAAGAAGCCGAACCGGCAGGCGAAGAGGCCGAACCGACGGCCGACCAGGCGGCAGAGGCTCCGCCGGAGGAGCCGGCCAGTCTCTTTCAGCGCATGCGTCGGGGGCTGGCCAAGACTCAGGCCGGCCTGGTCGGCCGCATCGACACCCTGCTGGGGGGGCGCGGCAAGGTCGACGCCGAGCTGATCGAGGAACTGGAAGAGATCCTGATCACCGCCGATCTCGGCATGCAGACCACGCAGGCGCTGATCGCGGCCATCGAGCAGCGCATGGCCCGCGACGCCGCCGCCGACCCGCAGATGGTGCGCCAGGTGCTGCAGCAGGAGATGTCCCGCCGCCTCGCGGAGGTCGATACGCCCTTCGATCTCGATCGTCCGGGGCCGATGGTGGTTATGGTGGTCGGCGTGAACGGCGTCGGCAAGACGACCACCATCGGCAAGCTGGCGCATCTGTGGACCGCGCAGGGCAAGAAGGTCCTGCTCGGCGCCGGCGATACCTTTCGCGCCGCCGCCGCCGACCAGCTCGAGGTCTGGGCCGGTCGCGCCGGCGTCGACATCGTGCGGCACGCCGAGGGGGCCGACCCGGCCGCTGTCGCCTTCGACGCCGCCAAGGCGGCGGTCGCCCGTGGCGCCGACATCCTGCTGCTCGACACCGCCGGACGGCTGCACACCAAGGTCAACCTGATGGAGGAGCTGAAGAAGGTGCGGCGTGTGCTGGCCCGGGAGATTCCGGAGGCACCGCACGAAACCCTGCTGGTGCTCGACGCCACCACCGGGCAGAACGCCCTGGTCCAGGCGCGGCTGTTCAAGGAGGCGGTCGAGGTGACCGGCCTGGTGCTGACCAAGCTGGACGGGACCGCCCGCGGCGGCATCGTGGTCGCCATCGCCAACGACCTGCAGCTGCCGGTGCGTTTTGTCGGCATCGGCGAGGGGATCGAGGATCTGCGGCCCTTCGAGCCGGAGATGTTCGTCCGGGCCCTGTTCGAGAAATGACTGCCGCCGTCAATTCAATGTTGACTTGACCTGAGCAGTTCCCTAAACTTTTCGTAAGTTTAACCCTGCCCGCCAAAAGGCAGGCGGGTCGGGAGGGTGTGATGGCGGATGTGGTCGACCGTCTTGAAGCGGAGATCGACCGACTGATCGAACGTCACCAGGCGCTACGCGAGGAATGCCGCCGCCTGCGGGAGGAGAACCGGCTGCTGCACCGGGAACGCGGGGAGGTCGCCGCCGAGGTCGACCGCATTCTGGCCCGGCTGGAACCCCTCCTCGACTGACGGTTCTTCCGGCGTCGCCGGCGGTGGACAAACGGGTGCGGGTGTGAAGCGATCGGTTCAGGTGACCATTCTCGGCCAGCAGTACACGGTTCGGAGCGACGCTTCTCCGGAGCGGATCGCCCGGGTCGCCGGTTTCGTCAACGACAGGCTGAACGAAGTCGCCGCCCAGGCGCCCACCGCCGACACGCACCAGATCACCGTCCTGACCCTGCTCAACGTGGTCGAAGCCTATCTCGACCTGGCCGACCGCCGGGAAGAGGCGGGCGGAAGCGAACGGCTCGAGCGGCTGCTGCGCCGGGTCGAGGCGGCCTGCGAGGCGGAGTGAAGGCAGGTCCGCAGCGGAACAGACACTCCTCGGGGAGTTTTCAGATAGATTGGAGCAGACAGGTTCGCGTCCCAGGACGCTTATCCAGGTAAATCGCAGCAAGCAACGAGCGAAGCGGGTTTTCTGGCGGATATGAGAACGAGCGAACGATCGCATCCGGAACGACTGCACCGCGACGGCGTCCAGGCGCCGCACAGGAGAGTTGCAACAGAAACCCGCACAGCCTGACCAGCCAGCGACCTTCCGGCCCTGCCGGGCCATGTTCTGACCATTCCTATCTGCGGCTTCCTCGGGGAACAGCCCGAAGGGGAGTCCCTGTCGTGCCCAAACGCACCCTTCGATCGTTGGTGCTTGAACGCCGCGCCGCTCTCGACGCCGAATGTCATGCGCGCCGCAGTCGGGCGGTTCAGCAGCGCCTGCTGGCCACGCGGCATTTCGCGCGTGCCGGCTGTGTCGGGCTCTACCGCCCGATTCGCAACGAGGTCGCCACCGATCTGCTCTGTCGACAGGCGTGGGCAGACGGCAAGCGGGTGGTCTATCCGCGGGTTCGCGGCGAACGGCTCGAGTTTCTGGCGGTCGGTCCCGACACCGGCTGGATCGAGGGGACCTTCGGCGTCAGGGAGCCTGCCGGCGACGAGCGGGTCGAGCTCGTCGCCGTCGACCTGCTGGTGGTGCCGGGGGTGGTTTTCGATCGCGACGGACATCGGCTGGGCTACGGCCGCGGCTATTACGACCGGGCCCTTGCCGGACACGGCTGCCGTCCGCTGCGGGTAGGGCTGGCTTTCGATTTGCAGGTTGTCGACCATGTGCCGCGCGAGGAGCATGACGTGCGGCTGCATGTTCTGGTGACCGAGACCGGGGTGAAGGAGTTCGCCGGTTTCGATCTTTGACAGCGTGTTGAAAAACTATTGCGGTTGGCGATACAGCGTTGAAAACAGTCGCAAAATGCTCATTTGCCGAGTTTGCAAACTGCGCTTTTTCGACTGGTTTCGCCTTGTCCCGCCCGCCCTCATGACGTTTTTCAACACCCTGTTAAGAGGGGACAGAACGGCCCGAGGGCCGAAAACCGGAAACGGAGGATGACGTCTTGAAGATAGAACTGCTCATTTTTCTTTTGGCGGGCGGGGGGCTCGTCGCCGGATTCGCCGTCGGCTATCTGCTGCGGCGGCAGATCGAGAAGACACGCGTGTCGAGCGCCCGCCGGGATGCGGAACAGATCATCGAGGAAGGTCGCAAGGAGGCCGAGGCGATCCGCAAGGAGGCGGTGCTGCAGGCCAAGGACACGGTGCTGCAGGCCAAGGCCGAGTGGGAGAAGGAGGCCCGTGAACTGCGCAGGGAGCTGCAGGGGCAGGAGCGACGCCTGCAGCAGCGTGAGGAGAACCTCGACCGCAAGATGGCGCAGCTCGACGCCCGCGGCGAGGAGCTCGAGGCGCGCGACCGGGAGCTGCAGAAGGCCCGGCAGCAGCTCGAGGCCATGCACAAGGAACTGGAGGAAAAGCTGGAGGAGCAGGCCCGTCTCCTGGAGCAAGTCTCCGGTATGAGCGCCGAAGAGGCCAAGCAGGAGCTGATGCGCAACATGGAGAGCGAGGCGCGGCACGACGCGGCCAAGCGCATCAAGCAGATTGAGGACGAGGCCCGGGAGACGGCCGACAAGAAGGCGAAGGAGATTCTCGCTCTGGCCATTCAGCGCTATGCAGGCGATTTCGTCGCCGAAAAGACGGTCAGCGTGGTGCCGCTGCCGAGCGACGAGATGAAGGGGCGGATCATCGGCCGCGAGGGGCGCAATATCCGCGCCATCGAGGCGGCGACCGGCATCGATCTGATCATCGACGACACGCCGGAGGCGGTGATCATCTCCGGCTTCAATCCGGTGCGCCGCGAGGTGGCCCGGCTTTCGCTCGAGAAGCTGATCCAGGACGGCCGCATCCACCCGGCCCGGATCGAGGAAGTGGTGAAGAAGGCGGAGGAGGAGGTCGACCAGGCGATCCGCGAGGCGGGTGAACAGGCGACCTTCGATGTCGGCGTGCACGGCATCCATCCGGAGATCGTCAAGCTGCTCGGTCGGCTCAAGTACCGTACCAGCTACGGGCAGAACGTGCTGCAGCATTCGGTGGAGGTAGCCTTCCTCTGTGGCATCATGGCCGCCGAGCTCGGTCTCAACGTCAAGCAGGCCAAGCGCGCCGGCCTGCTGCACGACATCGGCAAGGCGGTCGATCACGAGATCGAGGGCTCGCACGCCGTCATCGGCGCCGATCTGGCGCGCAAGTACGGCGAGTCGCCGAAGATCGTTCACGCCCTGGCCGCCCATCACGAGGACGAGAAGCCGGCCACGCCGCTGGCCGTGCTGGTGCAGGCGGCGGACGCCCTCTCCGGCGCCCGTCCCGGCGCCCGTCGCGAGATGCTCGAAACCTACGTCAAGCGCTTGGAGGATCTCGAGCGCATCGGCACCAGTTTCCCCGGCTGCAGCAGCTGCTACGCCATTCAGGCCGGGCGCGAGATCCGGGTGATGGTGGCCAGCGATGAGGTCTCCGATGCCCAGTCGGTGGTGTTGGCCAAGGAGATCGCCAAGAAGATCGAGGACGAGATGACCTATCCGGGACAGATCAAGGTGAATGTCATCCGTGAAACCAGGGCGGTGGAGTACGCCAAGTAAACCAGGTGCCCGCATGGTCGACCGAAACCGCCGGCCGGCTCGTCCGTCCGGCGGTTCGTTGCGACCGGGGCGGATCGGTCAGTGATGAACATACTCTTTATCGGTGACATCGTCGGTCGGGTCGGCCGGCGGCTGGTGGAGCGGCTGCTGCCGCGCCTGGTCGACCGACATCAGGTCGATCTGGTGGTGGCCAACGGCGAGAACGCGGCCGCCGGCTTCGGGTTGACAGCCGACGTGGTCCGTGAGCTGTTCGATGCCGGGATCGATGTCTTGACCACCGGCAACCATGTCTGGGACAAGAAGGAAGTCTGCGGCTTCATCGACGACCGGCCCCGCCTGCTGCGGCCGGCCAACTATCCGGGACAGGCGCCCGGGCGGGGCTGCGGCGTCTTCGCCACCAGCGCCGGGCACAAGGTCGGCATCATAAACCTGGAGGGGCGGGTCTTCATGAGTGCTCTCGACTGTCCGTTCCGGACCGCCGACCGGCTGGTGGAGGAGCTGCGTCGGCAGACGCCGGTAATCCTGGTCGACTTTCACGCCGAGGCGACCAGCGAAAAGGCCGCCATGGGGCACTACCTCGACGGGCGGGTTTCGCTGGTCGTTGGCACCCATACCCATGTGCCGACCGCCGACGCGCGAATCCTGCCGGGCGGGACGGCCTATCAGACGGACGCCGGCATGACCGGCAGCCGCGATTCGGTCATCGGCATCCGCAAGGAGCTGGCGATCGAAAAGTTTCTGACCCAGATGCCGGTCAAGTTCGACATCGCCAAGAAGGATCCCTGGCTCAACGGCACTCTCTGCACCATCGATGTCGAAACGGGCCGGGCGACCGACATACGCATCATTCAGGAACCGGGCGAATAACGAGGGAATCGAGGTTTTTCATGAAATCAGTCAGCGAACAGATGGCGGTCATCCGCCGCGGCGCGGTGGAGATTCTGGTGGAAAGCGAGCTGGAGGAGAAGCTTGCCAGGTCGATCGAAAGCGGCAAGCCGCTGCGGATCAAGGCCGGGTTCGATCCGACGGCGCCCGATCTGCATGTGGGCCATACGGTGCTGATCCAGAAGCTGAAGCAGTTTCAGGACCTGGGACACCAGGTCATCTTCCTGATCGGCGACTTCACCGGCATGATCGGCGATCCGACCGGCAAGAACGAGACCCGCAAGCCGCTGACCCGCGAGCAGGTGCTGGAAAACGCCGAAACCTACCGCGAGCAGGTGTTCAAGATCCTCGATCCGGCGCGGACGGAAATCGCCTTCAACAGCACCTGGATGGGGAAGATGACCTCCTCGGAGATGATCACCCTGGCGTCGCGCTACACGGTGGCGCGCATGCTGGAGCGGGACGATTTTCACAAGCGGTTCACCAGCCAGCAGCCGATCGCCATCCACGAATTTCTCTATCCGCTGGTGCAGGGGTACGATTCGGTCGCCCTGCAGGCGGATGTCGAGCTGGGCGGAACTGACCAGAAGTTCAACCTGCTGGTCGGGCGCGAACTGCAGAAGCAGGTCGGCCAGCGGCCGCAGACGGTGCTGACCATGCCGCTGCTCGAGGGGCTGGACGGCGTCAACAAGATGAGCAAGTCACTCGGAAACTACATCGGCATCACCGAGCCGCCGAAGGAGATCTACGGCAAGACCATGAGCATCTCCGACGAGCTGATGGTCCGCTACTAC
>NZ_VNIB01000007.1:0-107500 GCF_008124615.1 Geothermobacter ehrlichii | reverse complement strand
AGGCCGCGGGCTGTTTTTCGCTCACCGGCAGTTCGACGACGAACCGGGTGCCACGCGGCGTGTTGTCCTTGACCCGGATGTAGCCATTATGGTCCGAGATGATGGTGGCGACAATGGCCAGTCCGAGTCCGGTTCCCGATTTCTTGGTCGAGAAGTAGGGTTCGAACAGCCGTGCCTTGTCTGCCTCCCGGATGCCGCTGCCGGAGTCGGCAACTTCCATCGTCGCCATCTTCAGGTCGGGACTGTAGTGGCTGCTGATGTCGATCCGCCCCTTGCCGTTCATGGCGTCGATGGCGTTGTCGAGCAGGTTGATCAGCACCCGCTTGATCTGTTCGCGGTCGAGGTTGAAGATCGGCAGCGACGGGTCCGGCCTGAAGTTGAAGTCGATCTCCTTGTGCCCTTCCTGGTAGAGGACCAGGGTTTCGCTGATGATTTCGTTCAGGTCGTTGGGCGTCGGGTTGCTTGCCGGCATGCGGGCGAAGTTGGAGAACTCGTTGACCAGGGTCTTCAGCTCATCGACCTGCTTGATGATCATGCGGGTGCACTCGTCGAAGACCGTGTCGTCCTCGCCGAAACGGTCGAGGTAGCGCCGGCGCAGGCGCTGGGCCGAAAGCTGGACCGGGGTGAGCGGATTCTTGATCTCGTGGGCGATGCGGCGCGCAACTTCGCGCCAGGCCGCCATCCGCTGGGCCTTGATCAGCTGGGTCAGGTCGTCGAAGACCACCACGGTGCCCATGAACTCGCCGTTTTCGTCGCGCAGGGTGGTCATGTTGACCAGCAGGGTCAGGCGCTGGTCCTGGATCTGCAGCGACAGCTGCTTGCGGATCGAATCCTTGCCCGAATGGACCAGCTCGCGCAGAAAGTCCTTGATGATCGGCAGGTAGGTCGGGCCGACGACCTCGCGAAAGTTGCGGCCGATGATGTTGTGCGGATTGATGCGCAGAAGCCGGGTAGCCGACTTGTTGATGGTGGTGATGGCGCCGTTCTTGTTGATCGAGATGACCCCGGCGGTCACGTTCGACAGCACGATCTCCATGTAGCGGCGGCGCTGTTCCAGTTCGAGGTTGGACTGGCTCAGTTCGAGGTTGGTGCGCCGCAGGGCCTGCTGATGCTGCTTCAGATCCTGGGTCATCTTGTTGAAGGACTGCACCAGGGAGCCGACTTCGTCATCGGTCCTGGCGGTCAGCTGCAGTTCGAGGTCGCCGGCGGCCACCCTTTCGGTCGCCTCGGCCAGGTCCTGCAGTGGTCCGGTGATGCCGCGGGCCAGGTAGAAGCCGAACCAGGTAGCGAGAAAGAGGATCACCAGGGCGATCAGCAGCAGGACGATGACATAGCCCTGCTGGATTTTCGACTTGAGAAACTTCGTCCCCTTGTACTGCTCGTAGGAGGTGGAGATCTCCTTCATCTTGCTGACCAGGGAGTAGGGCACGTAGTAGTTGACCACCACTGCGCCGACGATGTCCTCGGGGTTGAAGTTGGAGTAGATGGGGACGATGCCGCGAATCAGGTCGGCCTTGCCGATGGGGGTGATGCGGGTGATGCGCTTGCCCTGCAGGGCTTCGCGTATCGCCTCGGAATCGGGATTGGTGAATTCCGCCGCCGGGATGTGCGGGTTGGAAGCGCGCACCAACTCCTCGTAGGTGGCGGAAAAGACCTCGACCACGCCCAGGTTGTACTCCTTCTGTTTCTGGATGATCAGCGCCTCAAGCCGGGGCAGGTTGCTTTCGTTGAGCAGTTTCTGCTCCTTGATGGTGGCCGCCAGCTGATCGGCATAGTAGAGGGCGTTGGAGGCCGAGTTGCGATAGTAGGTCTGGGCGACTTCGAGGGATTCCTGTAGTGAGGTTTCGATCTGGGTATTGAACCAGTTTTCGATGGTGGTGCTGATGAAGCCGGCCGAGACCATGAACAGGACCATGGTCGGGATCAGGGAGAAGGCGACGAAGGAGAGGACCAGCTTGCTGCGCAGATGGGCGCCGGGAACGTTCCGGCGCCGTTCGATGATCAGCTTGAACAGGTTGCGGAAGACCAGGAAGAGAAAGAGGATGATCAACAGGATGTTGATGTTGATCAGGGCCAGGACGAGAACCGTGTTCGACAGCGGAATGCTTGAGGTGAACTGGAAAAGTTCGGT
Source organism: Geothermobacter ehrlichii (assembly GCF_008124615.1). Lineage (NCBI taxonomy): Bacteria > Pseudomonadati > Thermodesulfobacteriota > Desulfuromonadia > Desulfuromonadales > Geothermobacteraceae > Geothermobacter > Geothermobacter ehrlichii. The sequence continues at coordinate 105,369 of NZ_VNIB01000007.1, read as the reverse complement.
CTCGAAGCGGGAAAAGACGATGACCAGCGCCACGACCACCAGTACGAGCAGCCACTCGCGGCGTCGTTTGCGCAGCTCGCTTTTTCTGGTCTTGTCCTGGTCGCCCTGGTTCATGCGGATACCGCTCTTGGTCAAATCGGAACTATGGAGCTTTCCGGTTGCCCAAAGGTAGGATAAAACAGGGCATTTGACAAGGGTGGAGGAGGGGGCGACGAAAAAGGCCGCCTGGTCGGTCGGCAAACTCAGGGCAGCCGCAAGGCTGCCCTGGCCGTTTCGGTTCCTGTTCCGCCTCAGGCCTTGGAGAAGACCAGTTCTTCCTGGTAGGCGGCCGGGGCCTGCTCCAGCGCTTCGAGCAGGTCCTTTTCGGAGAACTCGACGATCTGCCAGTGGTCGGGTGATTCGAGCACCCGTGTGACCGCCTTGTGATTGATGTCGTGGCCGGCCTTGAAAGCCTTGATGTGGCCGAGCAGCGGGTAGCCGAGCAGGCTGAAGTCGCCGATGGCGTCGAGAATCTTGTGGCGCACGAACTCGTCGCTGAAGCGGAGTCCTTCGTCGTTGAGGATGCCGTCCTTGCCAATGACCACGGCGTTTTCCAGCGAGCCGCCGCGCGCCAGGCCGTTGGCCTTGAGGTACTCGACCTCGTGCAGAAAGCCGAAGGTGCGGGCCGGGGCGATGTCGCGACGGAAGAGTTCCGGTGAAAACTTGATCGATCGGGACTGCAGGCCGATGCAGGGATGGTCGAAGGCGATATCGAAGCTGATGCGGAAGAAACGGGACGGAATCAGGCTGACCCGTTTTTCCCCTTCGACCAGGGTGATCGGCTTGCGGATGGCCAGGTACTTGCGGCTGCGGTGCAGCCGCTGAAGTCCGGCCTCGGTCAGAAGGTCGATCAGCGGGGCGGCGCTGCCGTCCATGATCGGAACTTCCGGGCCGTCGATGTCGATGTGCAGGTTGTCGATGCCGAAGGCGGTCAGGGCCGCCATCAGGTGTTCGATGGTAGAAACGCTCAGCCCCTGCTTGCCGATGACGGTGGCGAGCCGGGTGTCGACCACGTTGCAGGCCCTGGCCTCAATGGCGACGGTACGCTCCCCTTCGGTGCGGTGAAAGATGATTCCGGTTCCGGCATCGGCCGGACGCAGAGTCATGGTTATGTCGCGACCGGAATGGAGTCCGATTCCGGTGATGGTGACGGGCTTGGCAATGGTGGCCTGAAAAATCATCTGCCTTCTCCTGGGTCGTTCGGCTCGCTCGAGCCGGCATCTGCATCCATTCCGAATGCAAGATGCGGGCCACAGTGTGGCTTTTTCTGGCTGTGAAAAAAGTCAGCAAATACAGTTTGTTATGATGTTTGATAGGAGATTGTGGCGGTAGCGGCGCGGCATTTGTGGACAGAGGAACACAGGTTGTGGACACGGGGCCACAGCCGGTCGCCGGTTTGTGGCCGGCAGGCTACAGGCGTCCGGAGCGCAGGATGGCGATCGCCAGCCACAGGCCGAGGATGCCGGCGACGGAGTAGCCGAGAAAGCCGAGAATGGGAAAGCCGAACAGGAGCGGTCCCTTGTCGGTCTGCATTATCAGGGATGAACCGACGATCAGAGCGGCGATGAGCAGGCTGAAGGAGATGCGGTTGCTGGCCTTGTCGAGGTCGGTGATCAGCTTTTCCAGCCCGCGGTGTTCGAGGTCGATCTTGAACTTGTTGCGGTTGACCCGGTTGATGAATTCCTTGATGTCGGTCGGCAGGTTGCGCATCAGGCTGAGGTAGGACTGGGCGACGCGGCCGAAGTCACGGCTCAGGTTGGCCGGCGTCAGGCGTTCCTTGACCAGTCTTTCCAGCCAGGGGCGCAGATAGCCGATCATGTTGAAGTCGGGGTCGAGCTGCCGGCCGAGTCCCTCCATGGCCACCAGGGCGCGCGCCAGCAGCATCAGGTCGGAGGGGAAGCGGATCCGGTAATGGGTCAGGATCTCCACGAAGTCACCGAGCAGCTTGCCGACCTTGATCTCCTGCAGCGGCAGTTCGTAGTAGTCTTCGATGAACTCGCTCAGGTCGCGTTTGAGGGCCTTGATGTTCGATTCGTCGGTCAGTTCGCCGGAGTAGAGGAGCTGGTCGATGATCCGGTCGACATCCTGCTGCAGGATGGCGAGCAGCAGGTCGACGATCTGCCGCTTCAGCTCGTCGCCGATATGGCCGACCATGCCGTAATCGATCATGCAGACCCGGTTTTCCGGCAGAATGAAGATGTTGCCCGGATGCGGGTCACCGTGAAAGAGGCCGAATTCGAGCACCTGGCGCAGAAAGAGGTCGGCGCCCCGGCTGGCGATGACCTTCAGGTCGTAACCCTCGGCCCGCAGGCGATCGAGGTCGCTGACCTTGATCCCCTCGATGTGCTCCATGGTCAGCACGGTTTCGCCGGAATAGTCCCAGTGGATCTGCGGCACGTGAACGGTTTCGTCGCCGGCGAAATTGGCGGCGAAGCGCTCGATGGTGCGCGCCTCGCGAGTGAAGTCGAGCTCTCGGTGGATGGTGCGACGGAATTCCCTGACCAGACCGACCGGATCGTAGAGATCGCCGCCGGGCACGTGGTGTTCGATCAGGTAGGCCAGTCCCATGAGGATGTCGAGGTCGGTTTCGATGACATCGACGATTCCCGGGCGGCGGATCTTGAAGACGACCTTGGTGCCGTCCTTGAGGCGGCCGTGGTGGACCTGGGCGATGCTGGCGGCGGCGATCGGCTCGGGATCGAATTCGGAGAAGATTTCCTCGACCGGATAGCCGAACTCGCGCTCGATGGCGGCCCTGATCTTGTCCTGCGGCACCGACGGCACGCGGTCCTGCAGCTTTTTCAGCTCGTCGATGTATTCGCGCGGAACCAGGTCGGGACGGGTCGACAGCAGCTGGCCGAGCTTGATGAAGCTCGGTCCGAGCTCCTCCAGAGCCAGCCGTAGCCGTTGCGGCTGGCCGAGGCGTTCGATCTCCTTGGGGGCTGTTCCCAGGGTGACTATCTTGCGCCCCAGCTCAAGATAGTAGTTGATGTTGAGCTGTTCGACGAACTGCCCGAAGCCGTACTTGATCAGGATGCCGAGAATGGTCCGGTAGCGTCTGATCGTGCGGATATTGCGGTTGAAGCGGGAAAAGGGAAGCATTTGTGGCCCGTCGGGGCGTTACTGGCTCTTGAGCTTCTTTTCCAGCTGGCTGACCTTCTTGCGCAGCTTTTGGAACTCGTCGGCGGTGACAACTCCGAGCCGCTTGCAGGCCTTCTCCACTTCCTGCTGGGCCAGCTCCTCCAGCTTGGCCTGGTTGACCTTGGCGGTTTCCTGCAGCTTCTGCAGCAGGGCGCGCCCCTCGTCTTCGCTCAGGTTCAGCCGCTCCTTCATGTCGGCAAGCAGTTCTTCGGCCTTTTTCTGGCTGAGAGATGCGGCGCCCATGGCGGTCAGCATGGCCTTTTCGATCAGTTCGAACATGGTCTCCTCCTGTTTTTCAGTTATTACAGGCAGTTAAAGTGTAACACAGGGCCGCCGCCGGGCAACCGGAAATCTTCTCTGCCGCCAGTTCGGCGTCTGGACTCAGCCGCCGGCGGCGATCAGCCGGCGGATGGCGGGCAGCTGTTGGCGCGCCGCTTCTTCGCCAGCCCGGATGATCTCTTCGCCGCGGTGGAATTCGAGCATGTTGATGCCGGCGAACTGCGGACGCAGCAGCAGATCGACACCTTCCTTTTCAAGCCGCAGGGCGTTGATCTGGTTTTCCATGATGGCGACGCTCTGGGCGAAGACGCGGAAGATGTTGGGCGGACGGCGTTCCTCCTGTTTGCTGTCGCCGCCTTTGTCGTTGCGCCCCCAGATGTCCCGCCACAGGCGGTCGACCCGGTCGGCGTTGATCAGCCCGAACAACGAACCGCGCGGTTTCTGGCGGCGCGGATGCGGGGAGGGAACCCAGGCCTCATGGCTGCGCTTGTCGACTTCGGGGATGGCGCACAGGCCGAGAATCCTGTTGGCGCCCAGTTCCCTGACGGCGCCGACGGGAACGGGATGGCAGAGTCCGCCGTCGACCAGGAATCTCTGCCCGATGCGGACCGGCGGAAAGATGCCGGGAAAGGCGATGGCGGCCCTGAGGGCGGGCAGCAGCTCGCCCTGGCGCAGGATCATCGCTTCGCCCGATTCGATGTCGGTGGCGGCCATGGCGAGGGGGATCTGCAGTTCGCTGAAGGCCCTGACCGGCAGCAGCTCGGCGAGAAACCGCTCCAGCCGTTCGCTGTCGATCAGGCCGCTGGTGGGAACCGTTGGCCTGACCAGCCGGCCCAGCTGCCGCCAGTCGACGCGCAGGGCGACATCCTCCATGTCGGCGGCCGGAACGCCGGCGGCGTAGAGGGCGCCGATCAGGGCGCCGATGGAGGTGCCGGCGACGGCGACCGGCCGGATTCCTTCGGCTTCGAGCACCTTGATCAGGCCGATGTGCGCCAGCCCCCGGGCAGCGCCGCTGCCCAGGGCCAGGCCGAGGCGGACATTTTCGGGTTTCCGGTTCATGCGGAATAGTCCGGTTCAGCGGCGAAAGAGCCAGAGGAACAGGCTCAGCAGCAGCGAAAGCAGCAGGCAGCTGCCGAGGGGGAAATAGAAGGTGAAGTTCTCTTTTTCGATCCGGATGTCCCCCGGCAGTCTCCCCGGCAGCGGCAGCTTGTCCGCCAGCAACAGCAGCAGGCCGGCCAGCATCAGCATGCCGCCGGCGATCAGTAGCAGTTTCCCCGGATGCATGATCAACCTCCAGGCCGGTAGTAGCGGTCCTTTTCCGAATAGATGCAGCCGCAGTACTGTTGGCGGTAGAGCCCCATCGCCTTCGACTTGTCGATGCCCTGGCGCCAGCCGACCCGGAAATCCTCGTAGACGAAGGCGAGGCCGAATTCGGCGGCGAGTTCCTCGCCGTAGCGGCGGATAGCGTCGTGCTGCTGGTAGCGGGAATAGAGCAGGCTGGTGGAGAATCCCTCGAATCCCTGCTCCGCCGCCACCCGGACGGTTTCACGCAGGCGGGAGCGGTAGCAGTAGTCGCAGCGCCGCTGCGGCTCGGCGGCGACGTTGGCCAGAAATTCCTCGAGCGGATAGTCCTCGCGCACCTGCATCGGCAACTCGACCCGGTCGGCGTACTCGAGGGCGGTTTCCAGCCGGCGGCGGAACTCCTGGTAGGGATGGATGTTGTGGTTGTAGAAAAAGCCGGTCAGTCGGTGGCCCTGCTGGCGCAGAACTTCGACCGGGTAGATGGCACAGTTGCCACAGCAGACATGCAGCAGGATGTTCATGGTCGGCTCCCTGGCGATTAGGCGGCCAAAAATTCATTCTAAGGGGTTTGTCGGAGAAAATAAAGCCGCAACCTGCCGGACCAGGTCCCAGGGCGGGAACCCCCATTCCCGCCACAGGCGGTTGACCAGCCGGTCCGGAGCGGCGGCCGCTTCCAGCCGGCATTGGCGGAGCAGCTCGCGGCGCAGCCTGGCCAGATCGTGCAGGTAGCGTTGCAGGATGTCGGCGGCCACCTGCGGGTCGGTCGGCAACTCCACGCTTTGCCGGCGGGCCGAGGCCAGCAGCAGGCAACCGGCCAGCGGTTCGCAATCGGTCCGGATGCTCTCGCCGTCCGGCCCCTGCAGCTCGATGGAGGAAAAGAAGCGTTCCTTCTCCTTCAGGGGACCGGAGAATCTCCAGCTCTTCAGCGCGGGACGGTAGTGGTCGTAGAGGTAGTGTTCGGGGAAGAGCGGCAGGCCGTCGATCAGGATCCGTTCCCGTATTGTTTCCGCCAGCTGGCCCTGTCTGGCCGGCGCGGGCGCGTTTTCGCGCACGGTGCGGTTCGGCCGGGGAAGGTCCGGGTCGGCGAGCCGTTCGCCGAGCCAGAAGGCGAGCTCCTCGTCGAGTTCCCTGGCCGGGGGCAGCTCGCTATCGGGTTGCCAGGCGACATTGCGCAAAGCCTGCAGCCTTTCCGGGGTCGGGTAGACGGGGGGCAGATCCTTGGCTCGCCCCTCGGCGAAGACCGACCGGGCCCGCGCCGGATTGAATCCGCACCACGCCGCCAGGTTGCGGCCCCAGCTCGAGTGCCAGAAGAGAATCTGCTCCCGCCAGAGCTCCGCGGGGGGCGGCGCTTCCTCGGTCAGCCGCAGTTCGTTCTGGCAGAGCATTGCGAACAGCGGATCGGGCCAGTCGAGGGCGCAGGCGAGATAGCGCAGCGATCGTTGCCGCAAAAGGTTCCAGTCGAGATCGCGGCGGATGGTTCCGTTTTCGAGTTGGCAGACCGTCTCTTCGTCCGGAATCCGTTGCAACCGCAAAGAGATGTTCCCGTCTTCCAGTCGCATTTCGCGGCAGCAGAACTCGCTGCACACCAGTTCCCAGAGGGGGCGGCCGATGGTCGGCTGCAGCAGGCTGTCCGGCAGTTGCAGTTGCAGCTCGCCCGCCGGCGCCGCCAGGCCGAGAAGGTGGATGAAATCGTAGCTCCAGGCGGGGGCGGTCGGCGCCAGCCGGAATCGCCGGCTGGGCCAGGAGAGCCGCAGCTGTGCCTGCTTGTTACCCCGGAGCCGACTGTCCGGTACCGACCTGTCGGTCAGCACGGCCGTGATCCTCTCGTAGCGCTGTTGCGGCGGCAGCTCCTCCAGGCGGTTGACGCAGATGGCCGCCGCCGGCCGCTGTTCCAGCCAGGCGCACAGGGTGTGCCATGCCGCCAGGGGAGCGTCGGCGACCAGGGCGTCGGGAGGATCGCCGGCAAGCGCGAGTGGCTGGACGGCGAGCCAGCGCCCCGTAGGCCGGTTCTGCGGACCTGGCCCCGGCGGGGCAAGAGGGGCCAGGTCGGGGGTCAGCTGTTTCAGCGCCGCGAGCAGCAGCGGTGCGTTGATTTGTTTTTCGAGTTGCTGCAGGCGGTGCCAGAGGTGGTGGAAGCGGACGGCGGCCGCCTCCGGAAGGGGTGGTTCCCCTTCGGCCGGGACGAGATGGCGGTCGATCGGCGCGGGAAGCTGGCCGATGGCGTAGCCGAGGGCCCGTTCGAGCTTTTCGGGCTGGATGCCGCGGCCGAGGACGCGGGCGTGGATCACGGCGACCAGGCGGAAAAGGACGAGCAGCGCCTTGCCTCGGGCGGCGCGGGCAAGGTCGTTCCAGGGGCGCCGGCCGTCGTCGACGGCGGTGCGCAGAGCCTGTTCGATTTGGGGGGTGACGTCGAGCAGGCAGAGGTGCAACAGGTTGGTCAGCCACCAGGAAGAGACAGCCGTGTTGCCGGCGCTTTGCAGCACAGACAGGACCTTGAGCCGTTCCAGCAGGCTGCGCAGGGCCCGGTGCAGCGCCGAAGCGCTTTGTTTGCCGCCCAGCGGCCATTCCTGCTGCAGCCGGATATCGTCCTCTTGCCTCTGCCAGATGGAAACCCGCTGCCGGTCCCAGACGGCGAAGTGGTCGAGGCCGACAGCTTCGGCCAGGGCGGCTCCGCCCTCCAGGATGTCTTCCGCCAGGTCGCGGGGCAGCAGAATCAGACCGCCGGCCATGGCGCTGGCGCGGTTGATCCACAGTACCAGGTGCTCGGCCGGCGGTGGTTGCGGCGTCAGCAGCGGCGGACCGGTTTCGACGCGGCGGAAGGGGATCCGTCCGGTCTCCATCTCCTGCTCGATCCAGTGGACCAGCTGTTCGCGGAACTGTTGCAGAAAATCTTCGTCGGCCATGCACTGTCTGCGTCGACGGCGGTTGCCCGTCCTGTCGGAGATTTCAGTCTGTGTGGGGCCCTGCTCAGGGCGAAATAAAAGGGCCGTCACCATGACGGCCCTGGGGGTGATTCAGCGGGGCTTTATCGTTGAATTTTTCCCCCGAAAAAAAGCTAGCATAGAGGCCTGTTCTTGCCAACCCCATTTCTGCGGGTTGCGGAGACGCGGATCCTTGGGCAGGCCGTTGAAAAACGTTCTGAGAGCGGGCGAGACAAGGCGAAAAATGCAGTTTGGTAAATGAGCGAGTCTGTTCTCGGGCCCGGTCAGTGTATGCGGCGGCGGTCGAGCAGGTAGCAGCTGCCGGGACGATCCTTCAGGTATTCCTTGATCCGGGCGCATTCGCGACCGATGAGTGTGGCGCTGGGATGGTCGAAATTGTCGGAGGCGACGATGGCGATCGATATGCTGAGCAGGGGAAATTTCCGCTCTTCGCCGAAACGGTCGCGGGCGATGAAGAACCCGGCCCGGCGGTCTTCCTCGGAGTAATAGGCGGGGATGGCCCGGTCGAAACGGCGGACGATCTCGTCTGCGATGCGTTCGGCCAGCTCCGGCCGGGTCAGGAAGATGTAGTCATCGCCGCCGATGTGGCCGACCATGTCGTCTTCGCTTCCCAGTTCGGCCACCACATCGCGGATGATGTCGCCGGTCATGCTGATGACATCACTGCCGCGCTGGTATCCGTAGCGGTCGTTGTAAGCCTTGAAATGGTCGAGATCGGCGAAGGCGTGGGCGAAGGCCTCCCCCCGCTCGATGCGGGCCTCGATCTCCTTGCGGATGGCCAGGTTGCCGGGCAGGCGGGTCAGGGGACTGGCGTCGAGCTGGTATTCCTCCATCTCACGCAGCTTGCGCCCCATCTCGCGCATCTCGCGGGCCAGCCGGCTGAACTCGTCGTTGCCCCTGGCGTCGAAGTCGATATCGAAGCTGCCGGCCCCGAAGTCGCGGATCATGCGGGCGAAGGTCTGCAGCGAGTTCTGGATGTACAGGTGCAGGGAGATGCCGGTGACGGCCGCCAGCAGGATGCCGCAGATCACCAGAATCAGGACGACCTGATAGGTCTGGTCCCCCTCGCGGGAGATGGCCAGCAGCGTCTGGCGGGTCTGTTCTCCGGTCCGACGGGAGGTTCGCTCGATCTGCTGCAGCAGGTTGCGGCGCAGCGCGCCGAGTTCACCCGTCACCAGGCTGTGCGCCCGGTCGAGCTGTCGCTGCCGGCAGAAGGTGAGAAAATCGCCGGCCGTTTTCAGGTAGTTGCGGGAAGATTGTCCGAAGGAGAGTCCCTCTCTGCCGGAGAGACGACCGAACGCGGTTTCCGCTTCGACAAGACGGCCGCCCAGGGAAACCAGCAGCCCCGGTCGCTGGTCGAGCAGGTACTGCAGGGAGAGGCGTTCCTCTTCCAGCAGGGTGTCATGCAGCGACTGAAGCTGTTCCTGCAGGCTGAGATCGACCTGCAGGAGCTGCCTGGAACGTTCGGCCTGGTCACGCAGGCGGAAGAGAGCGTAGCTGACGGCGCTGAGGCTGAACAGGGCCAGGATCAGGTAGCCGAAAATGATCTGCCGGGTCAGGGTCGGTCGCTGCAGTGCCATGGCCGGTCAGCCCCCGCTTTCCGGCGGTGCGAACAGGCCGCCGGCCGCCGGCGGCTGGCGGTCGAAATGGCGGTAGGCCAGAGGGGTGGCGATGCGGCCGCGCGGCGTGCGGTGAATGAAGCCTCCCTGCAGCAGGAAGGGTTCGATGACGTCCTCGATGGTGTCCTTCTCTTCTCCGATGGCCGCCGCCAGAGTGTCGAGTCCGACCGGCCCGCCGCCGAACTTTTCGATGATGGTCAGCAGCAGCCGGCGGTCCATGTGGTCGAAGCCCCGGGCGTCGACCTCCAGCCGTCCCAGGGCGAGGTCGGCGATTTTCTGGTCGATGGTGCCGTCGCCCTCGATTTCGGCAAAATCGCGCACCCGTCGCAGCAGGCGGTTGGCGATGCGCGGCGTGCCGCGACTGCGGCGGGCGATCTCCAGCGCGCCCTTTTCGGCGATGGGAATGCCGAGCAGGCCGGCGCTGCGCCTGACGATGGTCGCCAGCTCTTCCGGGGTGTAGAACTCGAGGCGGGCGATGACGCCGAAGCGGTCGCGCAGCGGCGAGGAGAGCAGGCCGGCGCGGGTGGTGGCGCCGACCAGGGTGAAGCGGGGCAGGTCGAGCTTGATGGTGCGCGCCGAGGGCCCCTGGCCGATGATGATGTCGAGCTGGTAGTCCTCCATGGCCGGATAGAGAATTTCTTCCACCACGGGGGAGAGACGATGGATCTCGTCGATGAAGAGCACGTCGCCCGGTTCGAGGTTGGTCAGGATGGCGGCCAGATCTCCGGTCTTTTCGATGACCGGCCCGGACGTGCTCTTGATGCCGACCCCCATTTCGTTGGCGATGATGTTGGCCAAGGTGGTCTTGCCGAGACCGGGGGGGCCGTAGAAAAGGACGTGGTCCAGGGACTCCTGCCGTTTGCGGGCGGCGTCGATGAAGACCTGCAGGTTCTGCTTGACCTTGGTCTGGCCGATGTATTCGGTCAGCAGCCGGGGGCGCAGGCTGTTCTCGAACCCGTTGTCGTCGTCCTGGATGTGGCCGGAAATCAGCCGCTCGGTCATGGTCCGTCTCCCCTGTCAGCGCACCAGCCGGCGCAGTGCGGTCTTGAGAATCTGCTCGACACTGGCGTCGGGATCGATCTCCAGACCGTCGAGCACCTTTTTCGCCTGCGCCGCCTTGTAGCCGAGATTGACCAGGGCGGACAGGGCGTCCTCCCGGTTGTCCCTGATCGCCGCCGGCCGGTCGGCGGTTTTCTCCGACGGCGGCTGTGGACCGGCGACCTTTTCGCGCAGGTCGACTACCAGCCGTTCGGCGGTCTTCTTGCCGATGCCGGGGATACAGGCCAGGCGCTTGCTGTCCCCGTTGGCCAGGGCCTGCCGCAGTTCGTCGACCGGGATGTTGGACAGAATGTTGACGGCCAGCTTCGGACCGACCCCCGAGACGCTGATGAGCAGGGCGAAGAGCTCCTTCTCCTCGCCGGTCAGAAAGCCGAACAGCTGCAGGGCGTCTTCCTTGACATGGGTGTGGATCTGCAGGGTGGTGACGCCGTCGTCCGGCAGAGCATAGAGGGTGGAGAGGGGAACGGTGACCCGGTAGCCGACCCCGTTGACGTCGATGACCAGGTGATCCAGCGCCCGCAGGGCGATGCGGCCTGTCAGCTGAGCGATCATTTCTTCACTTTCCGGTTGCCTGCCAGCGCCAGACGGTTCTGCAGCGGGGCGCTGTGGAAATGGCAGATGGCGACGGCCAGGGCGTCAGCCGCGTCCTCCTGGGCGATTTCCGGCAGGTTGAGCAGGGTGCGCACCATCTGCTGCACCTGGATCTTCTCCGCCTTGCCGTAGCCGACCACGGCACTTTTGACCTGCAGGGCGGAATACTCGCAGACCGGCAGGCCGGCGTTGATGGCGGCGAGCATGGCGCTGGCGCGGGCGTGTCCGAGTTTGAGCGCCGACTGGGCGTTTCTGGCCAGGAAGATGTTCTCGATAGCCAGAACGTCGGGAGCGAAGCGTTCGACCAGTTCGGCGACGCCGTCATGGATGATCTTGAGCCGGTCGGCCAGCGGTTGCCTGCTGCTGGTGACGATGACGCCGTTGTCGACGTGGCGCAGGCGGTTGCCCCGGCCCTCGATGAGGCCGTAGCCGGTGAGCCGGGAACCGGGGTCGATGCCGAGTATGCGCATAGAAAATCGGGCCTTGGGCGTAAGGCGCTGGGCGCTGGGGGGGCTGATTGAAAACCCGGGGCCCAGCGCCCGACACCTGGGGCCCGCTGTTATCCCATGATGCGGGCCATCTCTTCGTCGGACATGTCGAAATTGGTGTAGACGTTCTGCACGTCGTCGTTGTCTTCCAGCTTTTCGATCAGCTTCATCAGCTGTTCGGCCTGCTTGCCCTCGACGGAAGTTGTTGTCTGGGGCAGCATGGTGATTTCGGCGGTGGTGAAGCTCAGCCCGGCTTCCTCGAGGGCGTTGCGCACCGTTTCGAAGTCGGCCGGATCGGTGACGACCTCGATGCCGCCGTCCTGGCGGACATCTTCGGCCCCCGCCTCGAGGGCGACCTCGAAGATCCGGTCGAAGTCGGCGTCCTCGGGGAAGCTGATCAGTCCCTTGCGGTCGAACATGAAGGCCACCGAGCCGCTGACGCCGAGGTTGCCGTTGTGCTTGTTGAAGATGTGCCGGACTTCGGCCACGGTTCGCGTGCGGTTGTCGGTCAGAAACTCGACGATGACCGCCACGCCGCCCGGTCCGTAGCCCTCGAAGGTGCCTTCCTCGTAGTTGACGCCGTCGAGATCGCCGGTCCCTTTCTTAATGGCCCGCTCGATGTTGTCCTTCGGCATGTTGGCCTGCTTGGCCCTGTCGACGGCCAGGCGCAGGCGGGGGTTGGCGTTCAGATCGCCGCCGCCGATCTTGGCGGCGACGGTGATTTCCTTGATCAGCTTGGTGAAAATCTTGCCTCTCTTGGCGTCCTGGGCCCCCTTGCGGTGCTTGATGTTGGCCCATTTGCTGTGACCTGCCATGCGGGGATTCTCCTTGTGGTGCTTTATGGTTTCATCAAGCGCGCTATTCTACAAAATTCCGCCCGCGCTCACAAGTTTTTGCCCCGAGTCCCCCCTGTATTGTGGCCGAGGGTGCCGAAGGGGGCAGATGCCGGGTATCCGGCCGGTTCGGGCGCAGGCGTGGCTCGAGCCATGTCGAACACTTGAACGATGCGGCCGAACCGGCAGATGGGTCTGTCGCTGCAGCCGGATCCCGATATGGTTGGTTTGGGACTGCAGCGAAAAAAACCCGGAAGGCCAACGCCTCCCGGGTCCGGTCGATCTGGGGATGTCGCCGTGTCGGTCAGTGGTCGCTGGGGATGTTGTGGTAGGCGATGACCTTGAGGTCTTCGACCACCTCCCGGACGCCGTCGACGCCTTTGATGATCTTGAGCGCCTGCTTCAGGTCGTCCTGGCTGTGCATGTGCCCGGAGAGGGTGACCATGCCGTCCCTGACCTCGTTGTGCAGGTGCAGGGTGTCGATCTTCTTTTCGCCGGTCAGGGCGATCTCGATCTTCTTCTGCAGGATCAGGTCGCGAAGGATCTTCTTCGATTCCCCCTTGCGTTCGACAAGGTTGCTGTCCTGAACGCCGTCGCAGATCAGCTTGACAGCCATTTCGTGCGAGAGCTTGGAGGTGTTGATCACCAGGTCGTAGTGCAGGGGGTCGGCCCAGTCGCGGTCGAAGTAGTACTTGATGAATCCGGCCCGCTGCTGGTCGCTGCGACGGACCAGGATGCGGGCGTAGTCGGGATCGAGCCATTCCCTTTCGGCCCAGCGCTCGACCCGTTCTTCAAAGGGAGCGATGATGCGCACCCGAAAGACGTTGGACACCTTGGCCAGCAGGTCCTGGCCGCCGCGGCCGTAGATGATGACGTTGCCGGCCAGGGCCTTCTCGAGGATGATCAGCTCGATCTGGTGCAGGTCAACGGCCAGCTTCTGGTCGAGTTCGTCGACGAAGGCCGGCGGTTTTTCGTCGGCCAGCTCGAAGGCCTCGTCACTCAGTCCGTAGTCGCTGGCTGCGTTTCGCAGGGCGTCGCCGTCGATCAGGGTGTAGCCCAGCCGTTCGGCAACCTCGTGGGCGATCGGAATGCCGCCGCTGCCCATTTCCCTTGAGATGGTGATAATCGCCATGGATCAATCCTTCTCCGTTCCTGGTAGGCAAATTCCCGCGAATTTTAACAGGCGGCTACGCGCTTGACAAGGTTTGCGGTCAGTAGACCGGCTTGTGGTCGAAGTAGTGCAGACTGCGAATGAAACGGACGGTGCGGCTTTTCGAGCGCATGACGATCGATTCGGTCTCGGCGCCGCCGGCGTAGTAGCGGACCCCGCGCAGAAAATCGCCGCTGGTGACGCCGGTGGCGGCGAAGACCACGTCGCCACCGGCCATCTCCTCGGCGGAATAGACCCGGTCGAAATCGGTGATGCCCATGTCGCGGGCGCGGTCCCGTTCTTCCTGGGTCATGAAGACCAGCCGTCCCTGCATGTCGCCGCCCATACACTTGAGGGCGGCCGCGGCCAGCACGCCTTCTGGGGCGCCGCCGATGCCGATGAGCATGTCGATGCCGCTGCCCTCGACGGCGGTGGCGATGGCCGGGGCCACGTCGCCGTCGCTGATCAGGTGGATGCGGGCGCCGACCTTGCGGATGTCCTCGATGATGCGGTCGTGTCGGGGGCGGTCGAGGGTGACCACCGTCAGGTCTTCGATCCGGCAGCCCTTGGCTTCGGCGATCCGTTTCAGGTTGGCCGACGGTGAGTCGTGGATGTCGATGACACCGCGGGCCGAAGGGCCGACAGCGATCTTTTCCATGTACATGTCCGGGGCGTGCAGAAAGCCGCCCTTGGGGGCCAGGGCGATGGTGGCGATCGAGCCGGGAAGTCCCTTGGCGCAGATGTTGGTTCCTTCCAGCGGGTCGACGGCGATGTCGACTTCCGGCGGCTGGCCGGTGCCGACCTTTTCGCCGATGTAGAGCATGGGGGCTTCGTCCATCTCCCCCTCGCCGATGACCACGGTGCCGTCAATCCCGATGGAATCGAGGGTGCGGCGCATGGCTTCGGTCGCGGCCTCGTCGGCCGACATCTTGTCTCCCTTGCCGACCCAGCGTCCGCAGGCCAGGGCGGCGGCTTCGGTGACCCGCACCAGTTCCAGTGCCAGATTGCGGTCCAAAGTCAGTCTCCGATCGGTGGAATGGCCCGCCGGCTGCCGACGGGAGTAGGCATGATGCCACGAAACGGCGGGGGAGGCAAGAAAGAGGGCTGCTTCCGCGGGCGGCATTGTTCTATAATGATAAACTGAATCATTAAGGATGGAGGTAGCATGAACAGAACACGGCTGTCTGCCCTTGTTGTCCTTTTGCTGTTGACCGTTCTGTCGGAGCCGCTGCTGGCCGCCATGGCGCGCAACATCGACGCCGCCGGCGCCCGCCGGCTGATCGCGGAGCGTCCCGACCTTTTCATTCTCGATGTCCGGACACCCGAGGAGTTCGCCGGGGTACGGCTCGAGGGCGCGGTGCTGATTCCCATCGACCAGGTGGTGAAGCGGATCGCCGAAATTCCGCGTAACCGGCCTGTTCTTGTCTACTGCGCCGTCGGCTCGCGTTCGTCACAGGTGGCGGGCTATTTGGCCCGGCTCGGCTATTCCGAAGTCTACAATCTCTACGGCGGGATCTGGGGCTGGCGGCTGCGTGGCTACCCGGTGCTCAAGGGACTGCCCTGAAGTCTGACGCCCTTCGTTGTCCAGGGCGCCGTAACCGTGCCGGCTGCCGCGACCGAAGATCAGGGTCAGCAGCATGCCGGCCAGCAGGAGCAGGGCGAGCAGCAGCAGCCAGAGATGGTGAGAATTTCCTTTTCGCGACATGACGATCGCACCTGAATCCTAAGGGGGAAGGGATGCCGGAAATGCCTTTCATCTGGGCGCATCGCGGTGCCTCGGCGGTGGCGCCGGAGAATACCCTGGCGGCCTTTCAGGCGGCGCTTGCCGCCGGCGCCGACGGCATTGAACTCGATGTCCAGGTGACCCGTGACGGTGTCCCGGTCGTTCTGCACGACGAACGCCTCGATCGTACCACGGACCGGCGGGGTCGGGTAAGGGGCCTGACCCTGAGCCAGGTCCGGCAGGCCGACGCCGGTGGCTGGTTTCACGCCAGTTTTCGCGGCGAGCGGGTGCCGACCCTGCAGGAGGTGTTCGAGTGGGCCGGTGACACTGTCGAGCTCAACCTCGAAATCAAGGATGCCGCCGCGGCCGGCGCCGTTCTCGCCCTGCTGAGGTTCTACCCTGCGGCGCGGGTGCTGGTTTCATCCTTCGACCGCAGTTTGCTGCGCCGCCTGCGCCGGGCCGCGCCACGGCTCGATCTGGCCGTGCTCTGCGACCGCAGGTTCTGGCGGGGGGCGTTGCGCGAGGCGGTTCGGCTGGACGCCCGCGCCCTGAACCCTCGCCAGGATCTGTTCGGCGCGGTGATGGCTTCGCTCTGCCGCCAGCGGCGGTTGCGGGTCTACCCCTGGACCGTCGACGATCCGGCGGCGATGCGCCGGCTGTTGCGCCAGGGCGCGGACGGTTTTTTCACCAACGACCCGGCGGCGGCGCGCCGGCTGCTGTCGGCATCCGATGTCGCCGGCGACTGAGCTTTTGTTTCCGCCTTGCCCCTGACGGCAGCTCTGGTAGGCTGTAAGGGCGACGTCTCCTTACCCTTGCGGAGTGGCCCTTGCTCGTCGACGCTGACCGGACAGAAGCCATCGTCTTCGATCTCGATGGCACCCTCTATGTCAATCGCCAGCTGCTGACCGAAATCGAGTGGACGGCGGAACTGCTGGTGGCGCAGGGGCACGGCATCGTGCGCGGCGAGGCCCGCCGGATGATCGCCGCAGCCCGAAAACGTCTCGCCGATCCCGACGATCGGGAACCGCCCCTGTCGCGGGTCTGCATGGAGCTCGGGGTCGATCTGAAGGAGCTGCACCGGGCCTTCGAGGAGTTTGTCCGGCCCGAACGCTACCTGGTGTACGACCCGGTTCTGCACGCCCTGCTCGATTCACTTTGCGACCGCTGCGCCCTCTACATCTACACCAACAACAACCTGGCCATGACCCACAAGATTCTTGCCCTGCTCGGGGTCGAAGAGCTGTTCGACAAGCTCTACACCATCGAGTTCTGTTGGCGGCCCAAACCGGATCCCGAGGCGCTGCAGCTCGTTCTCGAGGATATCGGTGGTCCGCCCGAGCGCCTGCTCTTTGTCGGCGACCGCTACCAGGTCGACCTCGAACCGGCGCTCGAGCACGGCATCCCGACCCTGCTGGTGAACGAAACCGCCGATCTGCTGCAGGTTCACAAGCTGCTGGGACTGCTTCCCTGAAACCTGAATCAGTGAGCTCATCACCGGCGGATAGCACAAGTCATTGACCTGTCTGAGCGTCCCGAAAATCACCGGTGAGCCTATGGGTGCGTCTCAGGTTTTTGAAAACCTCGTTCAGGCCGAGCACTTGTACTCTCCATCCGGCATGAACTCATTGACTCAGGTGAAATGCCGAAACGATGGAAACTTGAGCAAAAAAGTCACCTTTTTCTTGTCAGTGGCGCTCCCCTCGGTTAGAATCGCCAACCGAATCTTTCCGGCGGAGCATTGAAACCCATGCAGGTGGAAAACGAGACGAACGGTCAACTGGAGGCGCTGATCCGCGAAAGGATCCGGCGGCAGGGGCCGATTCCCTTTGCCGAATACATGCGCCTGTGCCTCTATCATCCCGAGTACGGCTATTACATGACGCCGCGCCGCCGCATCGGCAAGCAGGGGGACTTTTTCACCTCCAGCAGTGTTCATTTTCTGTTCGGCCGGCTGATCGCCAGACAGCTCGTCCAGCTCTGGGAACTGCTCGGCGGCGGTGCCATGACCATCGCCGAACAGGGGGCCGGTGAAGGCTACCTGGCCCTCGACATTCTTGACGCCCTGCGGGAGGAGGCGGCCGACTGCTACCACAGCCTCACTTACGCCCTGGTCGAGGTCAGTCCGGAACATCGCGCCCGCCAACAGGAGCGCCTGGCCGGCCATGCCGCCCGGCTCGTCTGGTGCGAGCCGGGCGAGCTCGCCGGCATGACCGGCTGCATTCTGAGCAACGAACTGGTCGACGCTTTTCCGGTGCATCTGGTCGAGAAGCGGGACGGCCTTCTGCGGGAAATCCATGTCGGTCTCGACGGTGAAACCCTTGTCGAAGTGGTGGCGGAGCCGTCGATCGGCCGGCTGCAGGAGCATGTCGACTGGCTCGGCTGCGGTCCGGTGGAAGGGAATCGCGGCGAAATCAACCTCGAGGCCGTCGACTGGATGCGGCAGGTCGCCAGGCTGCTCGGGCGCGGCATGGTGCTGACCATCGACTACGGTTATCCGGCCGCGGAGCTCTACGCACCGCACCGGCGGGCCGGCACGCTGCTCTGCTATCATCGCCATCGCAGCCACGACAACCCCTATGTCAACATCGGCTGCCAGGACATGACCAGTCATGTCGATTTCACCGCCCTGCAGAAGGCGGGGGAGGAAGAGGGGCTCGAAACCCTCTGGTTTGGCGAGCAGTACCGCTTTCTCATGGGGCTGGGATTCGTCGAGCAGCTGATAGCGTTGCAGGCCCGGGAGACCGACCCGTTGCGGGCACAGCAGCTGCGCATGACCCTGAAGAATCTCATTCTTCCCGAAGGGGGTATGGGGGAGACCTTCAAGGTGCTCGTCCAGGGCAAGGGGATCGGCCGCCCGGAGCTGCTCTGTCAGCGGCCGATCGAAGCGATCAGAATCTAGCCGGGCGCAGGCTGCCGGAAAAGATCTCGCCGCGGCGTTGTTTCCGTTTTTCGGCAGCCTGGTCAGGCGGCAATCCCGGCTTCCGGTACCTTGCCAAGCCGGAGCGGGGAGGCTATACTTAACCTAACGAACGGAGGTCACTCAATGAAAGCTCAGGTTGAAGAAGTGTTGAACCAGGTCCGTCCGGCGCTGCAGGCCGACGGTGGCGATGTCGAACTGATCGATGTTACCGAAGACGGTGTCGTCAGCGTCAAGCTGACCGGAGCCTGCGGCTCCTGCCCCATGTCGACAATGACCCTGAAAATGGGTATCGAACGAACCCTCAAGGAAAAGATTCCGGGAGTCAAGGAGGTCGTGCAGGTCTGATGGCGCGATGCTCCAGAGGAGATCGTCATGATTCGGGTTAAGACCTTTGGTGAACCGTTGCAACCGTTCAAGACGCGACGTGAACTGGAAGAACTCGATGCCAGGGTGAATGCGTTTCTGGTTGAGGAGAAAGTCAGTCGCGTCATTGTCGTACAGGATACGCCGACGACCGAAAATGGCAATGTCATTGGTCTGATCCGTACGCTGGTCTACGAAACCTGACTTGCCCCTCTCTGCAGGGAGGCGCAGAACAGAAAGAAAGGCCCGCAAGCATTGGCTTGCGGGCCTTTCTTCTTTGTTGGCGGCGGTGAGTCGGGAGTGTAAGAATCGGCATGGTGCGCCGTCAGTGGCATGTCGGTTTGCTGAAGCTGGTGCGGAGGCTGGCTCTCATCTTCTGTTTTTGCGCCAGCGCTCGGCCATGCGCAGCAGCCGTCCCTGGCAGGTGTCGATGGCGGCGTGCGGACAGAGCTCCTGGCAGCAGAAGCAGCGGATGCAGCGGTCGAGGTCGATGACGACCTGTCCGGTCAGGGCCATGGCCCCGGGCGGGCAGTGCCGGACGCAGTGGCCGCAGCGGACGCAGCGCTGATGGTCGATGGCGGGAAAGGCGGTCAGGGAGCGCTTCAGCCGTTTTTTCAGCCAGGGTGGCAGGCCGAAATTGACGTCGGTCTGCCGGGCCGGACGGAAGCGGGCCGGGCGCAGCGTCTCGAGTGGCGGGCCGACCAGGTCGACATCCTGCAGCCTGCTGCCGGCGCGGCCGGTTTTGCGGGCGACGCGCCAGGTCCAGACCGCACGCTCGTCAAGCCCGAGCAGATGGGCGGCGACGGTGTCGACGGCCACCGGATCGCGGCCGGCCAGCAGCAGTCCCAGCGCGACCGGGTCGCCGTTGCCGGGTCCGTTGCCTTCCATGCCGGTGATGCCGTCGACGATGGTCAGGGCCGGAGCCACCCGGTCGGCCAGATCGAGCAGCATCCGGGCGAAAAACGCCTTGTCCGTTCCGGCCTGCAGGTGCAGCTGCGGTTTGCGCATGCCGACCACGGCGCCGAAGAGGTTCTTTACCGCGCAGGTCAGCCCCATCATCTGGTGGGTCTTCAGTTTCGGCAGGTTGATGACTACGTCCGCCTCGAGGATGTCGCGGGCCAGTTCGAGCTGGTGAAAGGTACCGCCTTCGATGCGGACCGGAACCGATTCGGCAAAGGGCGCAAAGCGCGCTTGCGTCTCCTCGATCACCTGCAGGATGCCGCATTTGCTCGCCACCTGTCGCGGATTGCCGAGACCCGGCGAGTCGCCGACGCTGACCACGCCTCCGGCCCGGCGGACCAGGTCGATGGCGGCGCGGACGATTTCGGGATGGGTGGTGACGGCCTTCTCCGGCGCCTTGCCCGCCAGCATGTTGGGCTTGAGCAGAACCTTCTGGCCGGGGCTGACGAAGGCCTCCATGCCGCCGAGCGGGGCGAGCAGTTCCTCGAGGGCCGACCGCACCTCCTGTCGCCGGTAGCCGGCAAGATGCCGCAGGCTGACCCTGTTCATCGGCCGATGATCTGCAGGTGGACTTTCCGCCGGCGCGGGCCGTCGAATTCGCAGAACCAGATTCCCTGCCAGGTACCGAGAACGGGCCGTCCATCTTCGACGGGGATGGTCTCGCCGGCGCCGATCAGGCTGCTTTTCAGGTGGGCGGCGCTGTTCCCCTCAACGTGCCGGTAGCCGTCCTCGAAGGGAACGATTCTGTTCAGTTCCATGACCAGGTCGTGCGGCACGTCGGGATCGGCGTTTTCGTTGATGGTGACGGCAGCCGTGGTGTGGGGCGTGAAAACGAGCAGCAGCCCCGAACGGATGCCCGATTCGGCCACCGCCTGCCGGACTTGGGCCGTGATGTCGATCATCTCGACCTGCCGGCCGCTGCTGACTTCCAGGGTGATCATGGGGCGACCTCGCGCAGGGCCTTCAGCAGCGGGCGCAGGGCGCGGGGATGGTAGAGCAGGCTGTTGTGGCCGATCCAGGGCAGTTCGTGCCGTTCGCTCCCCTCCAGCTCGGCCAGCCGCCAGGGCAGGACCATGTTGTCCTGCGGGCTGAGGATGTTGACCATGCGCACTTCCGGCGGCATTGCGGCTTCGTTCAGGCCGCGCAGAAAGTCGCTGCCGGGAACCAGGTGCCGGGCCAGGGGGCTGAGGGCGAAGGGCGCGAGTTTCGAGCCGTGGTTGGGGGCGCCGAGCAGCACGCAGAGCTTCACCTTTTCGGCGCCGCCGCGCCGCTGGATGTAGTTGCGCGCCAGCAGGCCGCCCATGGAATGGCCGATAAGAATCACCTTGTCGACGCCGGTCTCGAGGCGCAGGCTGTCGACCTTCTTGGCGATCATCTCGGTGAGAATCTCGATGTCGTGCCAGACCGACAGGTTCAGGCTGAAGATGTCGCGGTAGCCGGCCATGCGCAGCCGTAGCCGCAGCCACCACCAGCAGGCGCGGTTGAGAAAGAGGCCGTGCAGCAGCAGCACCGGTGTCTTGTTGGTCTTGCGGACCGGCTTCTCGGTCAGGGGGAGCCAGCCGAAGGGATGCGACAGCAGGGTGAGGTAGAGCAGGATGGTTTCGCCGACGATCAGGCCCAGCGAGCGGAGGAGGTTGCGCGGAGCGAAACGTTCCTGCATCAGTTCGGGCCGCAGGTTGGCCGATTCGTACCAGGCGATGGCGCAGGAGAGAAGTACGGCCAGAAAGGTCAGGCCGAAAAGGATTTCGAACAGGGTGTACAGCAGGTTCATGGCAGTTCCTCGACCGGGCGTGCCAAAGTATCGCACGGCGTTGGTGCGGCGTCAATTCTCCCCTGTCCGGTTTCGTGCTACAATCACCGGGCATGAAAGACCGTTTGGACAGATTTCTCCGCCATCTCGCTGTCGAGCGCAACCTGTCGCCGCACACCCGGCAGGCCTACCGGCGCGACTTGGAGGAGTTCTTCGCCCTGCTGCGCGAAGAGGAGGGACTTGCCCCCGATGCCGGGCTGGAGCCCGGCCGGATCGACCGGGTTCTGATCCGGCGCTATGTCGCCCGGCTGCACCGGCGCAATCGCCGTTCGACCATCGCCCGCAAACTGGCCTCGCTGAGAAGCTTCTTCCGCTTTCTGGTCCGCGAAGGCGAACTGACCGCCAATCCGGGCGAGCTGGTCGCCACGCCGCGGCAGGAGAAGTACCTTCCCGCCACGCTTACCGTCGACGAGATGTTCGCCCTGCTCGATCGGCCCGGCGACGATGGCCTTCTGGCACTGCGCGACCGGGCGATGTTCGAGCTGCTCTATTCGAGCGGCCTGCGGGTCGGTGAACTGACCGGCCTGAATGTCGGTCAGCTCGATCTCGACGCCGGTCTGGTGCGGGTCCTGGGAAAGGGGGGAAAGGAGCGTATCGTGCCGGTGGGCAGCAGCGCCCGCGAGGCCCTGCGCCGCTATCTCGACCAGCGGCCCTCCGCCGGTCCCGACGAGCCTCTTTTTCTCAACTACCGCCGGCAGCGTCTGACCGCCCGCAGCGTGCAGCGCCTGCTCAAGCGCCGGCTGCTGGCGGCCGGCATCGTCAGGGACGCCACGCCCCATGCCCTGCGCCATTCTTTTGCCACCCACCTGCTCGACGGTGGTGCCGACCTGCGCGCCATTCAGGAACTGCTCGGCCACGCATCCCTGTCGACCACCCAGAAGTACACCCAGGTCAGCACTGATCAGCTGACCCGGGTCTACGACCAGGCCCATCCCCGCAGCCGGAAAAAGGGCTGAGCGGCGGGGTGGAGACGGCCGGGAATTGCCCTGGCGTAATAAATGACCATTGTGGTCATATTTTTCTTGACAAGCGGAAATGGCTTAGTAAAATTGTCAGAAATTTGGCAGACAGCCTTAACAAGAGAACGGACAAAAAACAGAACAAGGAGAGAAACACATGAGCGTACTGGTTGGAAAACAGGCCCCCGATTTCACGGCGACGGCAGTCATGCCGGACGGTTCCCTCAACAGCGAATTCAAGCTGTCCGACTTTCGCGGCAAGTATGTCGTCCTCTTTTTCTATCCTCTCGACTTCACCTTTGTCTGCCCGACGGAACTGATCGCCTTTTCCAAGCGCATCAAGGAATTCGAGGAGCGCAACGTCCAGGTCATCGGCTGTTCCATCGATTCGCAGTTCTCCCACATCGCCTGGCGCAACACCCCGGTCGAAGAAGGGGGCGTCGGTCCCGTCAGCTATCCGCTGGTCGCCGACGTCAAGCACGAAATCTGTCGCGCCTACGATGTCGAGTTCGAGGCCGCTGGGGTCGCGTTCCGCGGTTCCTTCCTCATCGACAAGGACGGCGTGGTGCGGCATCAGGTGGTCAACGACCTGCCCCTGGGACGCAACGTCGACGAAATGCTGCGCATGATCGACGCCCTGCAGTTCACCGAGCAGTACGGCGAGGTCTGCCCGGCCGGCTGGCAGAAAGGGCAGGAAGGCATGAAGCCGGACAAGGAGGGCGTAGCCAGCTACCTGGCCAAGAACGCCGAGAAACTCTGAACCCACCTCATACCCATTTCTCTGTGGGGCGCCTTCGGCGCCCCTTTTTTTACTTGGGTGTCGGCGGTTCGAAGCCGCAGCCCCCGTCGCAGAAGGGCTGGTTGCGGCTCTTGCCGCAGCTGCACAGGTAGACGGTTTGCCGGACCTCGAGCTCGAAACGGATGGGATGGGACGTCGATCCCGAGTGGGATTCGTCACAGAATGGCAGGTGGCTGGAGCGGCCGCAGGTGCAGCGGTAGTAGACACCGGGGTCGAGGGTGATGCGAATCGGCATGCCGGCGTCGGGATTCATCGGCGACATGGATGACCTCCGTCGGGGGATGTTTCAAATGGTAGCAGGGAACCGAAAGTTTTTCTTCGCTTCTGCCGAAAAAAAAAAGGAAGGCCCCTCGATTCGAGGGGCCTTCCTTTTTTCAGTGAAACCGGGTGATCGATTACTCGCAGAGGTCGATCTTGACGTCCCAGTTCTTGACCTTCATGGTGCCGTTGCGCTCCAGATTGAGGTGCATCTTGAAGGCCCGGTCCCACAGCTGCGGCTCGTGGCCGACGCCGCGCTCGAGGCAGCTCTTGGTGGCCATTTCCAGGTAATCGAGCAGCTGGTCCTTGTAATCGGGGTGGGCGCATTTCTCGATGATCAGCCGGGCGCGTTCCTTCGGCGCGACGCCGCGCAGGTCGGCCAGGCCCTGCTCGGTGACCACACAGTCGAGGTCGTGCTCGGTGTGGTCGATGTGCGAACAGTGCGGCACGATGCAGGAGATGCCGGTGGGGTCGGTCTTGGTCGGGCGCACCGACGGCGTATGCATGATCTTCAGGTAGCCGTTGCGCAGGAAGTCGCCGGAGCCGCCGAGACCGTTGATCATGCGGGTGCCACCGACCAGGGTCGAGTTGGCATGGGCGTAGATGTCGATCTCGACCGGGGTATTCATGGCGATGCAACCCAGGCGCCGGATCGGCTCCGGAGCGTTGGAGACTGACAGCGGCCGCAGGACGATCTTGTCGAAGTATTTGTCCCAGTTGTCGAAGAAGCGCGGGAAGCCCGGATCCTCGGACAGGGAGAGCGAGCAGGCGGAGGCGCCGTCCAGCTTGCCGGAGTCGAACAGGTCGAGCATGGTGTCCTGCAGGACCTCGGTGTAGACGGTCAGGTTGTAGAAGTCACCCTTGACCAGGCCGCCGACGACGGCGTTGGCGATGGAGCCGACGCCCGACTGCAGCGGCAGCAGGTTTTTCGGCAGGCGGCCCTTCTTGACCTCGTGGTGGAAGAAGTCGAGGATGTGCTCGGCGATGGCTTCCGACTTTTCGTCCATCTCGGCGAAGGCGCGGCCCTTGTCGCGATGCTTCGACTCGACGATGGCGACGATCTTCTCCGGGTCGCAGGGCACGTAGGGTGTGCCGATGCGCTGGGTGGCGTGGGTGATCAGGAAGGGCTGCCGGTAGGGCGGCTTCTGCTGCATGATGATGTCATGCATCCCTTCGAAGGAGGGCTGGCCGGTATTGACCTCGATGATGATCTTGTCGGCGACCATCATCAGTTCCGGCACGATGCCGCAGGAGGAGGTCAGGGCCAGACCGCAGTCCTCGTTGATGGCCGAGACCTCGATGATGGCGATGTCCATGCGGCCGTTTTCGGTGTAGAAGCCATAGCCGACGTCCTGGGCGAAGTGGCCGAGGTGCTTGTCGCCCATGCGGATTTTGCCGGTGTTGATTCCCTTGGCGATGTTCTTGCCGGTCTGGTAGGGCCAGCGGCGGTCGATCATGTCGAGAGAGGCCCAGCGGTCCTCGAACTCGACACCGACGGAGGCGCCGATGAACAGATTGTATTTGGTCTGCCCCTGCAGGCCGTTCTTTTCGACATGGTCGGCCAGGGCGATGGGCACGGCCTTGGGATAGCCGGCCGGGGTGAAGCCGGAGCAGCCGATGTTCATGCCCGGCTTGAAGAACTGCACGCAGTCCTCCGGCTTCATGACCTTGCTCAGCAAGGATTTGCGACGTACGCGTTCTTCCAGGGTACCGTATTGGGACATCTCTCTCCTCCTCATGAATTTCCCCGGGTCCGGCAACAAAGACCGGAGCACACGGGCAGGTCGAATGATGAACTGTTCACGGCCATGGGACGAGCTTTGCCACGGCCGCAACCGTTAAAACCGGGTTAAACAAATCGGGAGCCGACGGACTCTTCGGAATCCCGCCGGCACGGTTCGAACCGACAGTCGCAATTTATAAAAACCCGTTATACGAGTGCCGACTTTTATAATATGCCGTAAACGCCAAGTCAAGGAAAAAGCGGGGGGGAGCAAGGCGGGAAAAAGCCCGAAATAAAAGGCTGTTGCGCAGGATTGTCGACAGGGTTGAAGGGGGCGGAAGAGCGTGGAAGAGGGTTTGAAATGCGATATGTGCGCAAAATAACTATGAATATGATAGGGCGGTGCGCATCCCGGCGCAATGGAGGGCGGATGGACTGCCGGCCGGGACGGATTCAGTCTCCCTAAAAAAAAGGCGCCGCCGTCACGCCGTCTGTTTAACCACCGAAAAGAACGTATGGCGTTGCGCTTCTTCTTCGGCCGGCCGGCACAGGTCAGTAGTGCTTCTCCATGAATTTCTGCGCCTCGATGATGAACGGACTGGATGGAAACTCCCTGAACAGGGTGTTGAAGGCCTTGACCGCCTTTTCCTTCTGCCCGGTCAGCAGGTAGGCCTTGCCCAGGCAGAGCCAGGCCTCGTCGCGATAGAAGTAGTTGGGATAGGTTCTGAACATCGCCTCGAGTCGGTCGATGGCGGCCTTCGGCTTGCCGGTCTTCAGGTACCACTTGGCGACATAGACCTCGTGTTCCGCCAGACGGTCTTCGCAGCGGCCGATGTAGACCTTCACCTCTTCCAGGTGCGGGTCGTCGGGAAAACGCTTCACCAGGTTGCGGAAGGTCGCCAGGGCGCTGCGGGTGGCGGTCTGGTCCCGGTCAGCCGGCAGCATCTGCCGGAAATAGGAAAGGCCGAGCTGATAGAGAGCCTGGGACACCCGGTCGCTGTTGGGGTGCTGCTTGAGGAAGTCCTCGTAGGCGGCCGCCGCTTCCGGATATTTTTCGGCCAGGAAATAGGCCTCGGCGATCTTCAGCTCGGCGATGATGTTCAGTTCCGGCGAGTAGTAGCTTTCCCTGACTTTCTCCCAGTTGGCGATCGCCTCTTCGAACAGCCCCCGGTCGAACATCTTCTCCCCCTCCTGCAGGTAGTAGGCCGCGGTCTTTGGCGGCGGGACGACGGGCCTGGCGCAGGCGGCCAGCAGGCAGAGGGCGGTCAGTACAGCCAGAAGAGTGCGCATGGCGATGAATCCTTTATCGGGTGTTGGCGTGGATGACGGCAGTGCCGGACGGCCGGAGAATCATGGACGATGCAGACGGCGTTTGTCAATCCCGGCCGCCATTTTCCACAGCAGTTGCGCTGGAATATCGCTCCGCTGTCGTCGGCCGGCCCCGGGGGAGGTGTCGGCGGCAAACCGGAGGTCCGCCTGCCGCCAGTGTCGTGCCAGCTCCTCGAGCAGATGGGCAGCGACGCCCGCCCGGCACAGCAGGCGCAGGCGGGTGTCGTACGGCAGACCGGCCAGGCCGGTGCGCAGGTAGCGGTCGAGGGTGATGACTTTCCGCCATCTGCACACAAGCCAGACCGGAAATGCCGCCAGCGCAGCCAGTCCAGCCCAAATCAGCCAGGAGCGACGCGACCTGCGATCGGAGCTGGTATGGTAGCGGCCGTCGGCCGGATCGAACCAGGCCAGGCGCAGGCGCACCTCGCCGTTTGCGGGCAGATGGTAGCGCAGCGTCCGCCGCCAGGTCGGCCAGTGTCCGTCCTGGTCTGACGCGAGCAGCGGCAGCGCCGTGATACCGTCGCCGGCAACCGGCCCCGGCAACTGGCGCAGATCGGTGTCGCCGGACAGTTCGAGCAGCAGGGTGCCGGTCGCCGGATCGGTCCGCGTCGCATATGCGAGCCTGCCGACGGCGCCGGCGAACTGTTGCGGCCGGCCTTTTTGCGGCAGGGCGCGGACGTGCAGGGTCACGCCCCGGGCGGCGATGCGCCGGCCGTTCTGCACCACCCCGGCGCCTTCGAGAGGGATCTGCCCGGCGCGCAGGGGGCGGACGACCCGGCGCAGATGCTCGATCACGGTGTCGGAGGCCGTGTCGAGCCGGTGGACCTGCCCCGGTAGTTCCTCGACCAGCAGCAGGTCGGTCAGCGGCGGCCAGAGAGGACGCAGGGGAGCCGCCACCTGCCCTGGGCGTCGGATCTCCAGGGTCAGCAGCACCGCCTCGCCGACGTAGGGGGCCGGATTGGAGGCCAGAAGCCGGGCCTGTATCGCCGCCGCGGCGGGCTGTGCCGCCAGCAGCATCAGCAGGGGGAGCAGGCGCCAGGGTTTCACCAGTCTTTCTCCACCGTGATTTCCAGGTTTTCGCCGTCGCCGGCCGGCGCCAGTTCGCCGGCCCGCACTTCGATGCTTTGCAGCAGCTGCCGGGCCTGTTCCGGTCGCATTCCCTCTTTTTCGGAGCGCTGCTTTCCGGCCCGGTTTTCGCTGCCGCCGGCCGGTGACTGCCGCAGCAGGCGCAGGGCCAGGGACAGGTTGGTGATGGAGGCTTGCCTTCCCGGCGCGCTCAGCAGGGCCTGCTCGCAGAGTTCGACGGCCAGCCGCGGGTGTTGCAGGTTCAGGGCGTCGCTGCAGGCGTTGTGCAGGGCGACGGCCCGTTTTTCGCCGGTGACGCCGGCCGCGGCCTGGCGGAACAGGTTCACCGTTTCTTCGTCGACGGAACCTTTCATGGCGCGGGAAAACAGCGCCTCGGGGGTGTTGGCGGTTCGGGAGCGATCGCAGCCCAGGGGCAGAAGCGCCAGCAACAGCCCGGCAGTCAGCAGAGTTGCCGCCGGGCGGGCGATGAACAGGTGGCGGGCGACGAGCAGGAACAGAGCGGCCCAGAGCCAGGGGCGGAAGGCTGTCGGCGTTGTTGCCGCTTTTTGCCGGTGCAGAAACGGCAGCTGGTCGATGGTCGGCTCTGACGGCGCGATGCGCAGCCAGCTGCCGCCGCCGGTCTCGGCGATCGCCTGCATCCGTTGGCGATCGGGCCGCGACAGCGCCGGCCGGCCATGGAAGGTCCGGCCGGGCACCTGTTGCGGCCGGTCGTCTGCCGGCAGCAGGGTGTAGACGGCAATCCCCCGGCCGATGACCGGCGGCGGGGTCGGCAGGGTCCGTTCGCCGTCACTGTAGAGCAGAACGGCTTTCTCTCCGTCGCATTCTTCCAGCAGCCTGCGGGCGAACAGGACCGCCTCTTCCGGAGCGGAGCCGGGAGCGGCCACCTGTCCCGGCCTGAGGCCGTCGAGCAGCAGCCGCAGGGCCTGGTGGTCGGCTGTCAGCGGCGACTGCAGCACCGGCGCTCCGGCGAAGGGGACCAGCGCCACTTTCGCGCCGGGCAGCTCCTGCAGCAGCAGGGCCAGGTCCTGGCGGACCCGGTCGAGGCGGCTGATGCCGCCGGCATCGGCGCCCATGCTCCAAGAGACGTCTATCGCCACTGCCAGGTTCAGTGGCCGGGATTGCGTGGTGCGCTCCGGGGACAGGCCGGTCGGATACAGCAGCAGAAGCAGAACCAGCAGGGCGCACAGGTCGTAGGCCAGCCGGCGATACTGTCCGGCCGCCAGGGGATGACCGGACGGCAGACGGCGCAGCGACGCCTCGCGCCAGAGAATCAGCAGACAGGCCAGAACGATGGCGGCGGTCATGGCAGCCTCCGCAGCCAGCCGCGAAAGAGGAGCAGTTCGCCGATCAGCAGCCAGCCCAGCAGTGGCCGCAGCCGGTCGGCCAGGGGGCGGTCGTGGACACGTTCCCGGATTTCAAGCGGGCTGGTTTCCAGGCGGTCGATCTGGTCGTAGACCCGGTGCAGGCTGTCGGCTCCGGTGGCGCGGAAGTAGCGGCCGCCGGTAGCTTCGGCGATGCGCCGCAGCGGCTCTTCGTCGAGGGTGACCAGCAGGCCGGAGGTCGGATGGCCCGGTGGCGGCGGACCTCCGGCGCGGAAACGGACCGGGGCTCCCTCGCGGGTGCCGAAGCCGATGGTGTAGATACGCACGCCCAGGGCTCGGGCCGCCTCACTGGCTGTGGACGGGGCGATCCGGCCGCGGTTGGAGTGGCCGTCGGTGAGCAGGATGATGGCCCGGCTTTCGGCGGTCGAGCGCTCGAGACGCTGCAGGGCCGCTGCCAGGGCGTCGCCTATGGCGGTTCCCGTTCCCCGGACTTCTGCCGTCACCGCCCGCAGCCGGGCCGCCACTCGCCGCCGGTCGGTGGTCGGCGGAGTGAGCAGGAAGGGGGTGCCGGCAAAGAGTATGACGCCGATGCGGTCGTTTTCGCGCGCCAGCACGAATTCGGCGGCCGCCTGGCGGGCGACGGCCATGCGGTTCGGCTGCATGTCTTCGGCCCGCATGCTGGCGGAGATGTCGAGAGCCAGCATCAGGTCGACGCCCTGACGCACGCTGACCTGTTCGCTGTCGCGCAGGATCGGTCCGGCCAGCAGCAGCACCAGCAGCACCAGCAGCAGCGCCGCGAAGGGTGGATGCAGCCGGGCCAGGCGCGTCCGCCAGCTTTCGCCGCCGCGATAGGGGACCAGGGACGAGACCGGCAGACTCCGCCGGCGCCACGACCACAGGGGGAGCAGGGCCAACGGCAGCAGCGCCAGGACCGCCGGATACGCCCAGACCAGGGTCATGACCGTCGCTCCAGGTCCGCCAGCCGGCGCCGCCAGTCGGCGCGCTCGCTCTCGTCGGGCGTGTAGGGGCCGTAGCACCAGCCGAGCAGTTCACGCTCCAGTTGCTGCCGCTCGGGGGATGGCGGCAGGGCGGCCAGGCGTTGTTTCTCCGCGGCGTACGGCCCTGTCGCGAGCTTGCGGCGTCGGATGCGGACGCAGATCGGGAAGAGGAGCAGAACCGCCGCTGTCAGGGCGAGCGCCGGCAGCCAGGGGGGAAAGGCGTTGTCCGGCGGCCAGTTCTGACGCGGGACGACGGCGGTGTCGGCGGCGACCGGATCGGTGACGGTGACCGGCAGCGGCCGGCTCTGCAGGACGCGGTTGCCCCGGACCAGGGTCAGGGGAGGGATTTCCGTCGGTCCGGGCCGCACCGGCAGCAGCCTCAGCGTCAGGGTCCCCCTGTCGGTCCGGGGCGGTTGCAGCAGGCGAAAGGCCGGCAGGTCGGGAAGTCCGGCCAGGGACCATTCCGCGTCCGGCAGCCGCAGCTGCAGCACGACCGGCTCTCCCAGGCGGACGTCGGCCGGTTGCAGGGCGGGCAGGGGAGCGGCGCCCAGCAGCAACGGCCATAGCAACAGAAACGGCAGCGGCAGGCGGTTCATGCGCCGCTCCTTCGCCGGAAGAAGCGGGCCAGGGCCGGCAGCGGGGGGGCGTCGGCCGCCAGCGGCAGGACGTCAAACCCGCATTGCCGCAAGCGGCGATGCAGATCCCGGTCCGTCTGTCGCCAGGCCGGCGCGGCGCGCCGGCCGTCGACCAGCAGGCCGCGGCCGCTTTCGGCGTCGACCAGCGAAACCAGGGCGTTCGGCAGCCGGGTTTCCGCCGGATCGCGCAGGACAAGGGCGATGCAGTCGTGGCGGGCGGCCAGCCGGCGCATCAGCCTTTCGGGCAGACGGGCATGGAAATCGGAGAGCACGAGCAGCATCCCCGGCCGGCTCAGCAGCCGGTCGGCGGCCTCCATCGGCGGTTCGAGCCGGGTCCGGCGGATGTGTGGCCGGCCGGCGTCGAGCCGGTGAAGCAGGCGCAGCAGCCCGCTCTCGCTGCCGGTCGGCGGCAGGATCGGCCCGTTGTCGGCGGCAAAGCCGATCAGGCCGACGCGGTCACGCTGGGCGACGGCGGCAAAGGCGAGCAGGGCCGCTGTCTGCCGCAGCAGGTCGAACTTGGCCGGCAGCATCGAGGTCGACAGGTCGGCCAGCAGCAGGATGGTGCGGTCGTGTTCTTCCCGGTAGCGGCGGACGTGGGGCTGGCCGCTGCGGGCGGTGACGTTCCAGTCGATGTGACGCGGATCGTCCCCCGGCTGGTAGGGGCGCAGTTCGGAAAATTCGAGTCCGTGCCCCAGAAAGCGGCTGCGGTGGCCGCCGCCGATGAAGCCGGCCAGGTGCCGGCGCGATTCCAGCCGCAGCCTGCGCAGCCGGGCGATCGGGAAGGCGGTTGCGGCCATGGAGCGTTCAGGGCGGGTCGATGGCGGCGAGAATGCGCCGCAGGATGTCGTCGCAGGTTATCCCTTCGGCTTCGGCCTCGTAGCTCGGAATCAGCCGGTGGCGAAGGACCGGGCAGGCCATGGCGAGGATGTCGTCGGGAACGACGTAGCTGCGGCCGCGCATGAAGGCCCTGGCCCGGGCGGCGCGTGCCAGGCAGAGCGAGCCGCGCGGCGAAACGCCGTGGGCGATCAGCGGCTGCAGGTTGTTCAGCCCGTGGTCGGCGGGGGCGCGGGTGGCGGCGATCAGGTCGAGCAGCCAGGCCGACAGCTGCTGACTGAGGTGGATGTCGGTGACGGCCTTTTGCGCCTGCCGCAGAATCGTTCGCCCGAGCATCGGCTGCGGCGGCTCGACGGCACCACCGGCGTGGGTGTCGAGCATGGCCTGTTCGGCCTGCCGCGGCGGGTAGCCGAGGGTCAGCTTGAGAAAGAAGCGGTCGAGCTGGGCCTCCGGCAGCGGGTAGGTTCCCTCGTGTTCCAGAGGATTCTGGGTGGCCAGTACCATGAACGGCCGCGGCAGGGGGTGGGTTTCGTCCCCGAGGGTGGTCTGCCGCTCTTCCATCGCTTCGAGCAGGGCGGCCTGGACCTTGGCCGGAGCGCGGTTGATCTCGTCGGCCAGCAGGATCTGGGTGAAGATCGGTCCCTTGCGGGTGCGGAACTCGCCGCTGGGCGGGTGGTAGACCGGGGTGCCGGTCAGGTCTGACGGAAGCAGGTCGGGCGTGAACTGGATGCGGCGGAACTCGAGGTCGAGCAGGCGGGCGAAGGTTCGGGCCGCCAGGGTCTTGGCCAGTCCCGGCGCCCCTTCGATCAGCACGTGGCCTTCGCAGAGCAGGCCGATCAGCAGCCCTTCGAAAAGCTCCTCCTGCCCGATGACGATCCGCCCGGCCTCTTCAAGGGCCGGGCGGAAGGCCTGCCGCAGCTCTGCGATGCGGTCGTCGTCTCGGCTCAGACGGGCATGGGCAGATTCCGGCACTCGAGATACTCCTTCAGTTTCTTCAGGGCGTTCTGTTCGATCTGCCGCACCCGTTCGCGGCTGATGCCGTAGCGGTCGGCCAGCTCCTGCAGGGTCAGGGGCTCGTCCCGCAGCAGGCGATCGGTGATGATCTCCCGCTCCCGCGGCTTGAGCTTTTCCATCGCCTGCCGGATCGTTTGCCGGCGCAGTTCCTCCTCTTCCCTGGCCGCCAGCAGCTCTTCCTGGTCCTGGCGTTCGTCCGCCAGGGTGTCCATCAGCGTATAATCATCCCCTTCAACCAGCTCCACGTCAAGGGAGGCATCGCGCCGGTGCAGCCTGAGCTCCATCTCGTCGACATCCTCGGGCCGGACATCGAGTTCGGCGGCGATCTCCCGGCTGTCGCTTCCTCCGGTCAGGCGCCTGAGCGCTTCCCGGGTCTGGTTGAGCTTGAAGAAGAGTTTCTTCTGCGCCTGGGTGGTGCCGATCTTGACCAGCGACCAGGTGCGGATGATGAAGCTCTGGATGTAGGCACGAATCCACCAGACGGCGTAGCTGATGAGGCGGATGCCCCGGTCGGGATCGAACTTCTTTACCGCCATCATCAGGCCGATGTTCCCTTCCTGGATCAGGTCGAGCAGCTTGCAGCCGTAGTTGCGGTATTCCCAGGCGATCTTGACCACGAAGCGCAGGTTGCTGGTCACCAGCCGTTCTGCGGCGGCGAGATCCCCCTGGTGACGGTAGCGGCGGGCCAGCTCCAGTTCTTCCTGCGGTGAAAGCAGGTCGAACCGGTTGACCTGCTTCATGTAGTAGGCGAAGTTGTCCCCTACCACGGGAAGATTGAGTGTGTTCATCGCTACCCTCCGAAAAAGTCCTTTGTCTTCAGTTGATTAGCACTCTCAACTCGAGAGTGCTAAAACCTTATAGCAAACCTGGACGGCAAGTGCAAGAGGTGGCCACCCATTTCGGGATTCGGCTGCCGTAACAGGTAGTGGATTGGGGGGGGCGGTTGACAGGGGAAGACTCGCCTTCGATAATGCGCGAAACAAAGGAGAGTCCCGGATGCAGCTGCTCTATATCACGGTCTTTGGCGGGCTGGGCTGTCTGTCCCGCTATCTCGTTTCGGGCTGGGTCTATGCCCTGGCCGGCCGGGCCCTTCCCTGGGGGACGCTGGCGGTCAATGTCGTCGGTTCACTGCTGCTCGGCTTTTTGATGGAATCCGGCCTGCGCAGTACCCTGATCCCGGCGGAGATCCGCATGGGGCTGACCACCGGCTTCATGGGCGGGTTCACCACCTTTTCCACTTTCTCCTACGAAACCGTCCGCCTGCTGGAGGAAGGGAGCTGGCTGCAGGCCGGCGCCAACATGGCCCTGAACCTGGCCGTTTGCGTGGCTTCGGCCCTTTTCGGAATCTGGCTGGCCCGGCAGATCTGACGGCGCTGCGGCCGGAAAGGAGTTTGACATGACACGTCTGGAAGGCGAGCAGACCCTGATGCGGATCTTTTTCGGGGAATCGGATCGCTGGGAAAGGAAGCCCCTGTACGAAGCCCTGCTCGATCTCTTTCGCGCCAGGGGAATCGCCGGGGCCACCGTGCTCAAGGGGGCGGCCGGCTACGGCGGCCGCAGCGTCCTGCACACCGACAGGCTGCTGCGCTTTTCCTCCGACCTGCCGGTGGTGGTGGAGGTGGTCGACGCCCAGGAGAAGATCGAGGCTTTGCTGCCCGAACTCGACCGCATGATCGGCAGTGGCATGATCACCCTGGAGAAGGCCCGGGTGATCCGCTATTTCGCCTGAGGTGACCATGATCAGCCGACTTGTGCATCTGCTGACCGGGCAGGACGAAACCTCGAAGGAGCGGCGCCACGATCGTGTGCAGCTGGCGGTGGCGGTGCTGCTGCTGGAGATGGCGCACGCCGACCGCACATTCGCTCCGCTGGAGAAAAAACTGGTCAACGGCCTGCTGCGCGAGCGTTTCGGTCTCGATGCCGGCCAGGCCGACGAGCTGATCGCCGCCGCCGAGAAGAAGCGCGACGAGAGTTTCGATCTGCACCAGTTCACCCGCCTGATCAACGAGCACTTCACCCTCGAGGAGAAGCTCGAGGTGATGGAGGGGCTCTGGCGGCTGGTCTATGCCGACGGCGAACTCGATCGCTACGAGGACGCCCTGGCGCGCCAGCTTGCCGGCCTGCTGCGTCTTTCCCACCGCCAGGCCATCTCGATGAAGCTGCGGGTGCTCGACGAAGTCGACCCGGAGCGCCGCCGGCGCTGAACCATGCCGTCGCCCGGATTTCTCGCCCAGGTGACCGACTGGGCGCACAGCCTGCTCGACGAGATCATCCTGCCCGGAGACACCCTGCTCGACCTGACCGCCGGCAACGGCCATGACACCCTCTTTCTGGCGCGCCGGATGGGCGAAACGGGGACGCTGCTGGCATTCGACGTCCAGCCGGCCGCCCTGGCCGCCAGCGAACGGCAGCTGCGGGCGGCTGATTTTTCGCCGCGACGAATCGACGCGCCGCAGCGCATCGCACGGCCCGGCATCTACCTGATCGCCGACAGCCATCACTGTCTCGACCGCTACCTGGCTGCCGAGGTGCGGGCGGCGATCGCCAACCTCGGCTACCTGCCGGGCAGCGACAAGCGGGTGATGACCCGGCCGGAGACGACGGAAGCCGCTCTGCGCCTGACGCTGGACGCCCTGGCGCCGGGTGGCCGGCTGGCGGTGGTGGCCTATTGCGGCCATCCCGGCGGCGAGGAGGAGACGGCCGCGGTGCAGGCCCTGTTCGCCGCCTTGCCGGCGGCCGAGTTCGACGTGCTGCAGCTGACGGCCGCCAACCATCGCTGCGCCCCCTTGCTGCTGGTCGCCGAGCGGCGTCCGGTCGAAATCGCCTGATGGGGGGGGGCAATGTTTCTGCTATACTCACAACACGGCTGCGGCCGGTTGGCGATGCCGGGGAGGTGAGATGTGAGACGGGCGCTTCTGGTTCTGGTCGGCTGTCTTGTCCTGACGGGGCCGGGCCTGCCCGGTCGTTGCGAGCTCTACGCCGCCGAACAGGCCGTCAGCGCGGCGCCGGTTCCGGCCTCGTCCCCATCCCCGGATGTCGATCCGGCCGTCCGCCGCAACCGGGCCCTGCTGGCCAATGCCGCCGTCGCCGGCGGCATTCTGACCTGGGGACTGCTGAACTGGGACTATTTCTCCCGCGCCCCCAAGACCAAGAGCGAGGGCTGGTTCGGGCACGACACCGCCGAGGGCGGCGCCGACAAGGCCGGCCACCTCTGGGCCAGCTACACCCTCAGCCATGCTTTCGCCGCCTACTACCGGCACATCGGCTATCCGGCCGACGAGGCGACCTTCTACGGACCGCTGTCGGCTTTCGGTATGACCGGGCTGATGGAAATCGGCGATTCCTTCAGCGTCGACCACGGTTTTTCCTACGAGGACATGGCGGCCAACCTGGCGGGAGCGGCGGCCGGCTGGCTGCTGCTGAAGTATCCGCAGTGGCAGAAGAAGGTCGATCTGCGCTTGGAATACCGGCCCGAGCTCTCCGACCTGGAGGGGGATTTCGCCACCGATTACCAGCATTCGCGCTATCTGCTGGCGCTCAAGGCCGAAGGCTTTGAGCGGGTCCGTCATCCGTGGCTGCAGGCCCTCGAATTGCGTCTCGGCTACTATGCCCGCAACTACGACAGCTGGACCCCCGGGCAGCCCGACCGGCGCCGCCGCTATCTCTACCTCGGCATCGGGCTCAATGTCGGCCGTCTGCTGCGTCCGTTCTGGAAGACCCGGCTGTTCGACTACCTGCAGGTTCCCTACACCGATATCCAGCTCCGGCGGGGAGTCGAACAGTGACCCGTGACGGGCAACGGGTAAGCCCGGTCAATCGTCGATCACCTGCAGACATTCTGTGCCCAGGCAACCGATCAGGACCAGAAACTGGACGACCAGGCGGTAGGTGATGCCCCAGAGGATCGGCCGGCCGGGGCCCAGCAGGTCGATGCCCCGCACCGAGCGCGGCCTGTCGCCCCACAGCAGGCTGAATTCGCCGTGACGTTCGGGGTTGAGCAGTTCGCGGCAGGGGAACCAGAAGAGAGTCTCGACCTCCTCGTTCAGGGTCGGCGGCTGCAGCTGCGGCAGCAGGTAGACGAAGCAGGCGATCTGGACCGGCAGGTAGGCCCCGCGGATGTCGTCCAGCCGGCCGAGGTATTCGGCGGCGGAGAGGTCGAAACCGATCTCCTCCCGCGTCTCGCGTTCGGCCGCCGCCCGGGCGTCGGCGTCCTGCGGGTCGATGCGGCCGCCGGGAAAGGCCAGGTTGCCCGACCAGGGATCGCGCGGATCGCTGGCCCGTTCGATGAAAAGCATTTCCGGCCCGGTCGGCCGCTGGTGCAGCAGCATGGCCACGGCCGCTCGTTTGCGTCCGGACACCGGGGCGGTGACCGGACGGTGGTCGGCCAGAACCTGGCGAATCCGGGTCAGAGAAGGGAAGGCGATGTCGGTCGGCCTCGCGGCGATGCCGCCGCCGACAGGATGGAAATCTTTCATGGCTTGAGCACGATCTTGCCGAGGGTATGGGTTTCGAGCACCGCGTGGTGCGCCGCCGCGGCTTCATCCAGGGGGAATTGGCGACTGATCCGCGGCTGCAGAACCCTGCTGTCGAGCGCGGCGGCGAGGGCGGCGTTGGTCTGGCGGCGCTCCTCGTCGCTGGCGGCGAACAGGGACATGCCGCGGATTTCAGTCTCCTTGCCCATGGTCAGGCGCGGATCGAGTTCGATGCGGCCGCGGCTGCCGACGATGACCACCCGGCCGCGCGGCGCCAGCAGCATCAGGTCCCGCTTGAGGTTGACATTGGCGAGCATTTCGATGATCAGGTCGACGTCGCCGGTCGTTTCCGCCAGCCGGTCGGCGTAATCGGCGGCGCCATGGTCGAAGACCGCTTCAGCGCCGGCCGCGCGCACCAGTTCGCGGCCGGCCTCGGTGCCGGCGGTGCCGAAGACCCGCAGACCGGCGGCCGCGGCCAGCTGTACGGCCGTCTGGCCGACGGCGCCGCTGGCGCCGTGCACCAGTACCTTTTCCGCCGGGCGGGCGCCGCCGCGGATGAAGAGGGCGCGCCATGCGGCGCCGGCGGGAATACCGATGGCCGCCCCCTGCTCGAATCCGATGTGATCGGGCAGCGGATGAACCTGGTCGGGACGGCAGAGGGCGTACTCGGCGTAGGTGCCGGTCAGGGCGCCACTGAGCCAGACCCGCTGGCCGGCACGGAAGCCGTCGACCCCTTCGCCGACCTGTTCGATGCAGCCGGCCGCGTCGAAGCCCGGGATGTAGGGGAGTTTGGGCAGGACCGGGTAGGTGCCGGCCCGGATGTAGGTGTCGACCGGGTTGACTCCGGCGGCGGCGATTCTGACCAGGAGCTCCCCGCGGCCGGGTGGTCGGGAGGCCACCTCACCCGTCTGCATGACCTCCGGTTCTCCGAACTGTTTGACCAGGATGGCGCGCATCCTCTTTCTCCTCCGGCGGTTTCGGCGCACCCGGCGCCGGTCATGGTCAGGACCTGAATCAGTAAGTTTATCACCGGCGGATAGTACACGTCATTGACCTGCCTGCGTTTCCCAAAAATCGCCGGCGAACCTGTGGGTGCGCCTGAGGTTTTTTGAAAACCCATTCAGGCCACGCAGGTGCACTCTCCATCCAGCATAAACTCACTGATTCAGGTAGGATACCCGCTGCCGGCGGGGAGTCAAGGGCGGCAGGGGAGGCGCCGGTTTTCAGGCCTGGTGGGGGATCACGTACCAGAAGATGGCGAAGAAATGCAGGGCGCTGCCGACGAGGACGAACAGGTGCCAGATGGCGTGGCCGTAGGGGATTCTGCGCCAGGCGTAGAAGACGATGCCGCCGGTGTAGGCCAGCCCGCCGGCGACCAGCAGGCGGAATCCGGCCGGGTCGAGCTGCTGGAGCAGCGGGCGTACGGCGATGACCACCGCCCATCCCATGACGACATAACTGCCGACACGAAGAAATTCGCGGCTGCGGCTGGCGGCTGCTTCGCAGATGATGCCGGCGATGGCGCATCCCCAGATCACGCCGAACAGGGCCCAGCCCCAGGGGCCGCGCAGGGTGACCAGGGTGAACGGTGTGTAGGTGCCGGCGATCAGCAAAAAAATGGCGGCGTGGTCGATGGTGCGCAGAATCCGTTTGATGTTCGTCCGGGAAAAGGCGTGGTAGAGGGTCGAGGCGAGAAAGGAACCGATCAGGGTCAGCCCGTAGATGGCCGAGGTGGTCAGGTGCCAGGCGTCCCCCCTGTGGGCTGCTCCGAGAATCAGGACGACCAGGCCGCCGAGGGCGAGGGCGGCGCCTAAGCCATGGGTGAGGCTGTTGGCGATCTCCTCTTTGCGGGTGTACTCGGGGCTGTCGGCCATCTCGGTGCGTCCTCCTTCTTGCGGCGTTCGCCACCACGAATGTCATCTGCATCAAGTCTAGCACTTGACGTGCGCGGCAACCACGGCCCGGGCACCGGTTTTACGCAAGTTTTACCTCTGGGTGGCCTTGACGGTCTGCGGACCTTTGGGCTGTCGGTCGGCCGGGGAATCGGTTAGAATGACGATACGCCGAACCCGTATGTCACCCTGGATTAGGGTGTGTTCATTTGTCAGATGTCAGGAAAGGAGTCGTTCGATGCGTAAACCGATCTTGTTGCTGCTTGCCTTGCTGCTGGTGTCGTCGCCGGTCGTCGCCGGAGAGAAGGAATCGCAGACGGTGCGTGACGCCACCGAAGTAGTGCAGGAGATCATGAAGATTCCGGAAAAGGGGATCCCGCCGGCCATGCTTCGCAGCGCCCACGCCGTGGCCATCATCCCCGGCATGATCAAGGCCGGCTTCATCGTCGGTGGCAAGTATGGCCGGGGCGTGCTGGTGCTGAAGAAAAACGGTGACTGGAAGGCCCCGGTTTTCGTCCGCATGATCGGCGGCAGTTTCGGCTGGCAGATCGGCGCCCAGTCGACGGACGTGGTGCTGGTCTTCATGAGCGAGAAGAGCGTCAGCGACGTCTTCAGCGGCAAGATCACTCTCGGCGCTGACGCCGCAGTGGCGGCCGGTCCCGTCGGCCGGCGGGTCGAGGGGGCGACCGACATCAAGCTCAGGTCGGAAATCTATTCCTACTCGCGCAGTCGGGGACTGTTTGCCGGCGTTTCCCTGGAAGGGGCCTCGCTCGATATCGACCATGCTGCCGATGGCCTTTTCTACGGCCGGGAGGGGATCATGCCCCAGTCGATCGTGAAACGCAGTGTCACCAGTCTGCCGGTTCCTGCTCGCCGGCTGCTGGACGCCCTGCGGCAGGCGGCCGCCGGTCGCTAGCCCGTTCGCCGATCGAGCGCACAGTCTGGCGACGTGGGAACGCGCAGCGCTTTGGTGGCGGGAAGACGCTGTGCTGGCCTCTTCCGTGTGCCAGAATGGAAGTATAAATCCACGCCCGGTGTGGACACCGGAAGGAGGCAACCATGAAACGCCACGGATTGTTCAGGGGACTAGCCCCCGTTGTTTTGTTGCTCTTTGTCGTCGCCTGCGCCCCCAGCATGGGGCCGAAGGAGACCGGCGGCACCATCATCGGCGCCGGCACCGGCGCCCTGCTCGGTTCCCAGATCGGTCATGGTAAGGGAAGGCTGGTTGCCGTCGCCGTCGGCACCCTGGCCGGAGCGCTGATCGGCCAGGGGGTGGGCAAGACGCTCGACCAGGCCGACCGGGCGGCCATGCAGAGCACGGCTCAGCAGGCCCTGGAAAGGAATCCCGCCTACCAGCCGGGCTACTGGCGCAACCCCGACAGCGGCAACGAGGGCTCGATCACCCCGACCCGGACTTACCGCAAGGCCAATGGCCAGTACTGTCGCGAATACACCCAGGTAGTGATGGTGGCCGGCGAGAAACAGCAGGCCTACGGCACTGCCTGCCGGGAGACGGACGGCACCTGGAAGATCGTCAACTGATCGCCCTTTGCCGGTGTTCGGCTTCGCCCGTTTCGGGGGGGGGCGCCCGCTTCGCAGTTTTCGGATTCAGTCGAGGAAGGTTCCCTTCAGGCAGGATCTGTTGTGTTCAAGAGTGGGGTAGGCCCGGCAGATGTCGGGCTTGACCTCGTGGATGCCGCAGATGGCCCTGTCAGGGCCGTCTGCGACCAGAAAGGGGCAGCATTCCAGCCGTTCGCCGCTGTCGGGATCGAACCAGAGCATGCCCAGTTCGTGCACGTGGGCAAGGATGTCATCCCGCCCCGCCTGCCGCCAGCGCCGGATGTCCCGGGGCGAGGCATGCAGGTGCCAGCTGAATCGGCGGCAGCAGTCGCCGCAGGCGAGGCATGCCGTTTCCTCCTTCTGCCCCAGCCGGTTGCAGATCTCCTTCAATCTTGTCCACAGTCCCATGTGAAATCCCTCGTTTCCTGTTCTGGAATGCTGGCGGCTCTGGCTGAAGACTATTCCCCAGCTTTGCCCCGCTGTTGTGGAATTTTCTTCACCCGTTTTGTCGCACGGTTCGCTTCCAGTTTCATATCTATTTGAAAAAAAAGAAAAAAACCTATTCTTGCCGGCTGGCACGCTTTTGGTAGTCTTGAACGAATGGCCCGCGGTTGCGGGTGTTCGACAGCGACAGGAGCGGATAGCGTATGAACGGCAAGATGCTTGGACATCGATTCGTCAACTGGCTCGGTCTCGATCCCGGCGATCTGCGGGTGTTTCTGCCCGCCACCGGGGCACTCTTCTTTATCGGTGCCTCCAA
Source organism: Geothermobacter ehrlichii (assembly GCF_008124615.1). Taxonomy (NCBI): domain Bacteria; kingdom Pseudomonadati; phylum Thermodesulfobacteriota; class Desulfuromonadia; order Desulfuromonadales; family Geothermobacteraceae; genus Geothermobacter; species Geothermobacter ehrlichii. The sequence continues at coordinate 64,509 of NZ_VNIB01000007.1, read as the reverse complement.
CGTTCTGTTCGGCAACTTTGCCGAAACGGCCTTTCTGAAACGGTTCGGCGTAGCCTACCTGCCGACCATGATTCTGGTCAACGCCATGTTGACCGTTTTTCTCATGGCGCTTGTGGGCCGCTGGCTTGGGCGGTTGTCGGGCGAAACGGTTTTGCGGCGTGTTCTGGCTTTTTGTGCGATGTCCGCGGTGCTGATATGGCTGGCCATCCCCCTGCAAGTTTCCTTGCTCTATCCCCTGGTCTATCTGCTGAAGGCCCAGTTTGAGCTGCTGTTGACCTTTCTGTTCTGGAACCTGGCCAATCAGATCTTTTCCACCCGTCAGTCAAAGCGGCTCTTTCCCCTCATGGTGACCGGCAGCCTTGTCGGCGGCATCAGCGGAGGTTTCGCTACGCCGGTTCTTGTTCGGCTGACCTCCGTCGACAGCCTGCTCTGGATCTACCTGGGGACGATCGGCCTGGCCTTTCTGCTGGTAGGGCGGGCGGCGAGGCTGGCGGCGGAAAATCCTGTCGAGACCAGGGTCGAGAAACTGCTGCCCAAATCCTCCTTTCTGGCGAGCATGCGCCGGGCGATGCCGGTGCTGCGGGCCTCGTCGCTGGTTCGGGGACTGGTGTTGCTCACCCTGATTCCGAACATGATCGTGCCGATGCTCAACTACCAGGTCAGCTTCGCCATTGACATGTCCCATGCCAATGAGAACGCGATGGTGAATTTCTTCGGTCTCTATCGGGGGGCCCAGTTCAGTCTGGCCCTGCTGGTCAGCCTTTTCGCCGGCCGGATCTACCGGAAGTTCGGCGTGACCGGCGGCCTGATGGTGCATCCTTTCAATTACCTGCTGGTCTTTGTCGCCTTCATGATGCAGTTCGACCTGCTGACGGCCGTGTATGCGGGCATCAGCACCGGTGTTTTCCGCCGGGCCCTGCAGACGCCGGCGCGGGCGGCGCTGATCGGACTCTTTCCCAACGAACAGCGGGTGCTGCTGATGCCGTTTCTGCGCGGTGTCGTGGTTCGGCTGGGCGTGCTGGTCGGGGCAACCTTCGTGCTGGTCTGCCAGTCGGGCTATTTCGTGGTCTGCCGTTTCCCCCTGCATCCGCAGAACCTGGCGCCGTTCGGTTTCGCTTTCACCCTGATCTGGCTGCTGGTGGTCTGGGGGATGAAAAAACACTATCCGGAACTGGTGCTCGAAACCCTGGGCTGGCGGGGAAGCGCCCGGGGCCGGCTGCGCCTTCCCGACGATCTGCGGACGGTGCTGCGCAACGACATCACCCGGGGGCGGGTTCTGCTTTCCCGGGCGGCCGCCGTTCGCGAGCGCTATTCCGGCGCCGAAGCCGAAGAGCTGGTCGCCTGTCTGACCCGCAAGGCCCGCCAGGTCGGCCGGGACGTTCTCGCCCGCCTGGAAAAACAGGATCCATCCGGCCGGCTGGCGGTCATCTGCCGGGCCATCGAAGAGGGGGATGCACGCCAGCACGCCAATGCCGTCGAAGCGCTCGAACAGCTGGTGCCGACATCGCTGGCGGCCGGGCTGGCCCGTTGTCTGGAGGGGAATCTGCGCGGCGGGCGGCACCTGCTGGGGCCGGTTCTGGAGGAGCTTGCCGCCGACCGGGACGATGAAATCCGGGCGCTGGCCGCCAGGCTGCGCCGCCGGGTGGAGGCTGAAGGACCATGAGTAACCGGGGTGTTGGATATCCGGCAGCCTGGGTGTCGAATAGTCTCCAGTTTTTGTGGCTGTGTCGGTTTTCGTGATGGTGATTGTTTGAAAAAGTCATTGATATCAGTCGGTTGTGGATATCGCTGAGGTTGGCATGTCACGTGAAAAAAAGAAGGCAACAGGTTCACAACCACTGAGGAAAGGACTGCTCGAAACGATGAAACGAAGTAGATGGATGCTCATCCCGGGCTTGCTGCTGGTGGCTGTCGGCATCGGCTGGTGGCTGTATCCGGTCGGCTTCGACCCGGCCGGGGCGGCATTGGCCGAGTACCAGGTGGAAAAGCTCTCCTGCGGTTCCTGCGTGCAGAAAATCGACCAGGCTCTCAAGGCCGGCGGCGGTGTCGGCGAAATCGAAGTCAGCCTGACCAGCGGTCGCTGCCGGGTCGTTTTCGATCCGTCGCGCATCAGCAGCGACGCCATCGCCCGGCGCATTACCGAGGCCGGCTATCCGGCCAGGTTGCTCACGGAGCTGAGCCCGGAGGAATATGCCGGCCTGCGTCAGCAGCAGGCCCGTCTCGGAGCCAAATATGTCGCCAAGGTCGGCTCGCGACTGGTCTCGCGGGACGATTTCGAGACAGCCTTGCGGCAACGACTTGGTGAGCGCGAGGTGACGCCGGCTCTGCTGGAACAGCTGCGCCGTCAGCTCTGGAACGACCTGCGGCAGCGGGAGATGCTGCTGGCCGAGGCCGAGGCCGAGGGCATTCTGGTGCAGCCGGGCGAGGTCGATGCCCGTCTTGCGCAGCTGCGGAAAGGGCATGCCAATCTGGACGAACTCATCGCGCAGCGTTTCGGCGACATGGAGACCTTCCGTCGGCAATTGCGCGAGGACATGACCATCGAACGACTGGTCGAGGAGAAGGTCCTGGCCGGCATCACCGACCCTGGACAGCGCCAGCTGCGGCTGCAGCAGTGGCTGGGCGACCTTGCCCGGCGGACCGACGTCGTCATTTTCGATTCCCGGCTCAAGCGGGCTGTCGCCAGCGGAGGCGACTGCGACAGCGGCTGTTGCGGCTGAAGCGGAATCCGGTTGAACAAAACAAGATACGAGGAGTTGGAACCATGTCTGAACGGCAAGCGAAGCGTGATCAGTTTCGGAAAGAGGGAGAAGGCGCAAAATCGACCGGCAGGCTGCTGCTGCCCGGCATTCTGGTGCTGTTGGCGGCCCTTGGTGTCGGCGCCTGGTTGCTGCTTGGTGACGGCGGCGGTGGCGGAGTGCAAACGGTTCGCATCGACGAAGGGGGTGTCCTCCACCTGCCCGCCAGCGACTTCGATGACGGCCGGGCAAGGTTTTTCCAGTACCGGGGGCAGCACGGAACGGTCAGGTTTTTTGTCGTCAAGAGCCGCGACGGCGTGATTCGAGCCGCCTTCGATGCCTGCGATGTCTGTTACCGGGAGAAGAAGGGCTACCGGCAGGAAGGGGACGCGATGATCTGCAACAACTGCGGACAGGCTTTTCCTTCCGACCAGGTCAATGTGGTCAAGGGCGGTTGCAATCCCTCGCCCCTGCAGCGCGAACTCGTCGGCGACCAGGTCCGGATCCGGGTCGCTTCCCTGGAACAGGGTGTGAAGTATTTTTGAACTTGATTCAGGAGCCAGGAGTCGGAATCGGAAATTTCCTCCTGATTCCTGCGCCCTGAATACCCGGAGAATTCATCCATGCGTCTGGAAACGATCACTCTCAACAATCTGCGTCGCCGCAAGGGGCGGGCGATCTTTCTGCTGACCGGTCTGCTGATCGGGGTGGCGACGGTGGTGGCGCTGCTGTCGCTGACCGGGGCCCTGGCCGACCGGGCCCGGGACGAACTGGAGAGCTTCGGCGCCAACATCCTGATTACGCCGCGCAGCGACCAGCTCGCCCTCAGTTACGGGGGGATCTCCCTGGGCGGGGTTTCCCTGGCCGGTCATGAAATCGACCAGGAATCGCTGGCGGCGATTGCCACCATCCCCAACCATCGGAACATCGCTGCCGTGGCGCCCAAGGTCCTGGGCGCGGTCGAGGTTGCCGGAGGCAGGGCGCTGCTGATGGGTGTCGAATCCGACGTCGAGTTCGGGCTGAAGAAGTGGTGGCAGCTGACGGGAGAGCGCCCCATCCGTGCCGACCAGCTGGTTCTCGGCAGCGCGGCCGCTTCCCGGCTCGGGGTGGCCGTGGGAGATGAACTCGAGGTTTCGGGGCGGATCTTCCGGGTCAGCGGGGTGCTGCGGCCGACCGGCAGCCAGGACGATCAGCTGCTGATTGTCCAGCTGCCTGTGGCCCAGGAGCTGCTTGGCAAGCCGGGGCAGGTGTCGCTGGTCGAGGTCGCCGCCCTGTGCGCCAACTGTCCGATTGAGGACATGGTCGGCCAGCTTGGTCGCGCCCTGCCGGATGTCGAGGTGAGGGCGGTGCAACAGGTGGTCAAGACCCGGATGCACGCCATCTCCCAGTTCCGGATCTTTGCCTGGGGGGTGGCCGCCGTGGTGATTCTGGTCGGCGCGCTGCTGGTTTTCGTCACCATGATGGGGGCGGTGCGTGAACGGACCCGCGAGATCGGCATCTTTCGTGCCATCGGCTATCGGCGCAGTCATGTGCTGCGGCTGGTGCTGGTCGAGGCCGGCGTTGTCAGCGCCTTTGCCGGCCTGTTCGGCTATCTGGCCGGAGTCGGTGTCACCCTCGGCGCCCTGCCGCTGCTCGGGGACGGCAAGGCGGTCTGGCATTTCGAGCCGCTGCTGGCCGTTTCGGCCCTGCTGGCAGCGGTCGTTGTCGGTCTGCTGGCGGCTCTGCAGCCGGCCCTGCACGCCAGCCGCCTGGAACCGGGCGAGGCGTTGCGGGCCCTGTAACAGGGGATTGAAAAACGTCATGAGGGCGGGCCACGCCAACTGCAATCGTTTTTCGACACCCTGGTAAAGGAGAAGATCATGACCCTCATAGAGCTCAGCGAACTGACCAGGCACTTTGTCAACGGCAGCGATTGTGTCGCTGCCCTGCATGGCATCGATCTGGAGGTGGCGGAAGGAACCTTCCTCGGCGTGATGGGGCCCTCCGGCTCCGGAAAGAGCACTCTGCTTTCCCTGCTGGGCGGTCTGAGCCAGCCGACCACCGGCACGGTGAGGATCGACGGCATCGACATCTACCGGCTGCCGGCCGAGCGGCTTGCCGATTTCCGGCGCGAGTATCTCGGGTTCGTCTTCCAGAGCCACAACCTGATTTCCTACCTGACGGCCCTGGAGAATGTCATGCTCCCGCTGGCGGTCTGCCGCATGAAGCCGGCGGAAAAGAGGCGGCGGGCGGCCGAGGTTCTCGAACGGGTGGGGCTGAAGGACCGGATGCTGCACCTGCCGTCGCAACTTTCCGGCGGCGAGCAGGAACGGGTTGCCATCGCCAGGGCGCTGGTCAACCGTCCGCCGCTGCTGCTTGCCGACGAGCCCACCGGCAGCCTCGACAGTGCCACCAGTCGCCAGATCATGGAGCTCTTTTGCGAGCTGCATCGCGACGGACAGACGATCGTCATGGTGACTCACAATCGCGAAAATCTCGAATGGTTCGACCGTACGGTTTTTTTGCGTGACGGCCGTATCGTCGAGGAGATCAGCCATCGGGACGAGCCGACAGCCGTTGCGGCGAAGAGGGAGTGCGCATGATCCTCGTTCTGTTCGTCACCCTGGGGCTGCTGCTCTGGCAGATCTGCTGCCAGCTCGACCGACGGGGGCAGAAAGTCGAGCCCTCCGCTGCCGATTGCGGTGAATGCGGTGAAACCATTGGCGACGACTGGCTGATCTGCCCGCGTTGCAAATCCCTGGTGCAACAGCATTGTCCCGGTTGCAGCGGCCTGCACGCGGTCTCCGATACCTTCTGCCCCTGGTGCGGAATCCGGCGGGAGGGGAGGACGGCATGAGGATACGGCGGCTGTTCGGACGTGAGACCTGCTGGCTGGGGTTCTGGCTGCTGGCCGCGGCCCTTTCGGTTCTGGCCTACAACACCTGGTCGGTCTGTTGCGGCGCCTGTTCCTACCAGGACCTGATCACGCCGGGACCGGCCGGCTGGATTCTGCTGGCGGCCAACCTTGTAGCCGGCCTGGTCCTTGTTATACTCGTGAGGGTCAACCATGTGAAATTCTTGGAAGAATCATGTCGCTGCGGACAGCGGCTGCAGAAAAGGTGGAGCTTCTGTCCACGATGTGGAAAGGAAACGCGATGAAAAGCCTGTTGCCGATACTCATGCTGATGCTGGCCGGCACCGCTTTCGCCTCGGGTGCGGGGCATCATTCCCACGGTGGCGGTGACCACATGGTAACCATGGGGGCGGTCAAAAAGAAGATTCCGGCCGAATACCGGGTGATGGACAGGACGCCGGTGGCGCCGACCGCGGCCTCGCTGCAAAGCGGTGCCGACCTTTTCGCCCGCAACTGCGCCGTCTGCCACGGTGCCGAAGGAAGGGGAGACGGCCCTGCAGCCGCTTCCCTGCCGACCCCGCCGGCCAATTTCCACGATGCCCATCACCGCGGCTTTTACGGTCCGGGCGAGAAGTACTGGATCATCAGCAACGGCCTGCAGAGCGGCATGCCGCCCTTCGGTGAGCGGCTCTCCTCCAGGCAGCGCTGGGATCTGGTGAATCATATTCTCAACCTTCCGCAGGAGAATCTGAATGCGCTGTTTGACTAGATTTCTCGGTTGCCTGCTGTTTCTGCTCCTGCCCTTGCAGGTCTGGGCGATTCCGACGCTCGATCGCCTGGTTGACGAGGCGCTGCGCAACAACCCCGATCTGCAGGCGGCCAGGGCCCGCTGGCAGATGGTCGGACACCAGGAGATTCCCGCCGGGACCCTGCCCGACCCGCAGCTTTCCCTGTCGCTGGTGAATCTGCCGACCGATACGCTCGCCTTTGACGAGACGCCGATGAGCGGCAAGGATATCCGGCTGTCGCAGAAGTTTCCCTTCCCCGGCAAGCTGGGGACCCGGCGGCAGATGGCGGAGTACCAGACCCTCTGGTACCGTCATGCCTGGGAGGACGCCCGGCTGCAACTGGCCGGCAAGGTGAAGCAGAGCTGGTACCGGCTCTACTTTCTCGATCGCGCCATTGCCCTGACGAAGAAGAACCTTGCCGTTCTCGACGATGTCATCCGTTTCGCCGAAACCCGCTATGCCGTCGGCAAGGGCCTGCAGCAGGATGTGCTCAAGGCCCAGGTCGAGCATTCACGGCTCACCGACCGGCTTTTAGCGCTGCAGCAGCAACGACGCACGACCCTTGAGCGCTTCAACAGCCTGCTGGCCCGTTCTCCCGGTCAGCCGATGCAGACGCCCGAACGGCTGCAGCCCGAAACGTTCGCCCTGAGCGAGGAACAGCTGCGGCAACTGTCGCGGCGAAACCGGCCGCTCAACGCCGCCTACCGGGCCCTGATCGACAGGTTCAAGAGCAAGCGGCGGCTGGCCGAACTCGATTTCCGGCCCGATTTCACGGTCTGGGCCGGTTACCGGCTGCGGGACGAGGTCGCGGGCGATTCGGCCCGGGGGCAGGATTTCATCAGTGGGGGCGTCAACCTCAACCTTCCCGTCTGGCAACGGAAAAGGCATGCCCAGGTAGCCGAGGCCGATTCGGCTGTTCGCATGGCCCGGGCCCAGTACGAACAGTTTCTCAACCAGGTCGATTTTCGTCTCGCCGACGCCTATGCCCGGATGGCAAAGAACCGGGATCTGATCGAACTCTACGAAAAGGGGCTGCTTCCCCAGGCCGAACAGGCCTATCGGGCCAGCATGGCTGCTTACCAGGTCGGCAAGGTCGAGTTTCTGAGTCTGCTCGACGCATTGATGAAGCTCTACCGTTTTCAGATCGACCATGAGCGCGCCGTCAGCGAATACCAGGTCAGCCTGGCCGAGCTGGAAACCGAAGCCGGACTGTCGGTATCCGATGCCGGCATCGACACCCCGGAGCAACCCAAGGCTGATTGAACAGCCGTTACCCATCTCCATCGAAGAAGGATTTCAGGTATGAAGAAGACCCGGACAGCATCTTTCGCGACATCCAGTCTGTTTCGCCGGTCGGTGGTTACCCTGCTGGCGGTATTGACCCTGGCCGGCGGCCTGGCCCTGGTCCAGGTCGGTGCCGAACGGTTGAATCTGTCGGTCGGGCCGGTAATCGGTCGGGCCCATGCCGGGGATGTCAAATACACCTGCGGCATGCATCCGATGGTCATCGTCGACGAACCGGGCACCTGTCCCATCTGCGGCATGGATCTGATTCCCCTCAAATCAGGCACCGCAGGTGGTGATGCCGCCAAGCCTGCCGGCAAACGCAAGATCAAATATTGGGTCGCTCCGATGGATCCGACCTACATCCGCAAGGAACCCGGAAAGTCGCCGATGGGGATGGACCTGGTTCCGGTTTACGAGGATGAAGCCGCCAGTGGTTCGGTCATCCGCATCGATCCGGTCACCATTCAGAACATGGGAGTGCGCACGGCACCGGTGCAGCGGCGTGACCTGGCCCGAACCGTGCGGACCGTAGGGGTGGTGGCCTACGAGGAGCCCCGACAGTATTCGGTCAACAGCAAGATCGACGGCTGGGTGGAGAAACTCCATGTCAATCAGACGGGACAGTTTGTCCGCAAGGGGCAGAAGCTGCTCGAGATCTACAGTCCAGACCTGGTCAGCGCCCAGCAGGAATTTCTGTTGGCACGGGACAATAGCGCCGAGCTGGCCGCCTCTCCCTTTCCCGCCATCGCCGAAGGGGCGAAACGCCTGCTTGAAGCTTCGCGGCGACGGCTGAAGTTGTGGGATATTTCCGACGCCCAGATCGCCCGGCTGGAAAAGACCGGCGAGGTGAAGCGAACCCTGACCCTGTACGCTCCCTATGACGGCATCGTCAACATGAAGATGGTCCGGGAAGGGCAGTTCATCAAGAAGGGGCAGGAGCTGCTGCAGCTTTCGGATATCTCGCGGGTCTGGGTCTATGCCGACATCTACGAATACGAACTCCCCTGGGTCGAGGTCGGCCAGCAGGCCGAGATCGTGCTGCCCTTTGTCGGCGGCAAGACGGTGCCCGGCAAGGTCAGCTACATCTATCCCTATGTCGAACCGAAAACCCGCACCGTCAAGGCGCGCATCGAACTCGATAACCTTGATTACGAGCTGAAACCGGACATGTATGTCAATGTCAGGCTGAAGGCGAAGCCGGTCAAACAGACGATCAGCATTCCGGCCGAGGCGGTGATCCATTCCGGAGAAAAGACCCTGGTCTTTGTCGCTCTGGGTGACGGCAAGTACGAGCCTCGCCAGGTCAGGACCGGCGTGCAGGACGAAGACGGTTATCTGCAGATTGTTCAGGGGCTGTTCGACGGTGAACGGGTGGTGACCAGCGCCCAGTTCATGCTCGATTCCGAAAGCCAGTTGCGCGAAGCGATCGCCAAGATGCTCGAGCCGAAGCAGACTGGGGCCGAACCGGCGGCGCAGCCGATGAAGATGGATGGTGAGAAGGCCGGCGATGGCCAGGCCGAGGACCTGTTCGGAGATGAAGGGCCCCGAAAACAGGACGAGGCCGAGGACCTGTTCAAATGAAAAGGCGACCAAGGACTAAAGGCTAAGGGCCAAGGGCCAGGGGGAGTTTCCGGACTCCTCTTGAATACTGACTCCTGAATACTGCTTCACCGAGGCATCCATGCTTGAGAAACTGATCGACTGGTCAATCCAGAACAAATTCATGGTCGTGCTGCTGACGTTCTTCGTCATTGTCGGCGGTGCCTATACGATGTTCAAGACTCCCATCGACGCCATCCCCGATCTTTCGGATGTGCAGGTGATCATCTTCACCGAGTATCCGGGGCAGGCGCCGCAGGTGGTCGAGGACCAGGTGACCTATCCCTTGACCACCCAGATGCTGGCGGTGCCGGGGGCGAAGGTGGTGCGCGGCTATTCCTTCTTCGGACTGTCTTTCGTCTATATCATTTTCGAAGACGGCACCGATCTCTACTGGGCCCGTTCGCGGGTGCTCGAATATCTCAACTATGCCGCCGGACGGTTGCCGCCCGGGGTGACGCCGAGTCTCGGCCCGGACGCCACCGGAGTCGGCTGGGTCTACGAATATGTGCTCGAGAGCGACAAGCACGATCTGCAGCAGCTCCGGTCGTTGCAGGACTGGTTTCTGCGCTACGAGCTGACCAGTGTCGAGGGGGTGGCCGAGGTCGCCTCCATCGGCGGCTATGTCAAGCAGTACCAGGTCGAGGTCGATCCCGACCGGCTGCTGGCCTATCACATCACCATCCCGCAGATCAAGCGGGCGATCCAGCGTTCCAACAACGATGTCGGCGGCCGTCTGGTGGAGATGGGCGAAACCGAATTCATGGTTCGGGGACTGGGCTATCTGAGGTCGAAGGAAGACATCGAGAACGTGGTGGTCGGCACCGACAGTCGGGGAACGCCGATCCGGGTGCGTGACCTGGCGCGGGTGACCATCGGTCCCGAACTGCGGCGCGGTCTGGCCGAACTTGACGGTGAAGGCGAGGCCGTCGGCGGGGTGATCGTCATGCGGGTGGGCGAAAACGCCCTGAAGACCATCGAGGCGGTCAAGAAGAAGCTGGAACAGCTCAAACAGGGACTGCCCGAGGGCGTGCGGATCAAGACCGTCTACGACCGCTCAAGCCTGATCGAGCGGGCGGTCGACACTCTCAAGGAGAAGCTGATCGAGGAAAGTATCGTCGTGGCGATCGTCACGGCCCTGTTCCTGTTCCACTTCTCCAGTTCGCTGGTGGCGATTCTGACCCTGCCGGTCGCCATCCTGATCGCTTTCATGATCATGTACGCACAGGGGATCAACGCCAACATCATGAGCCTGGGTGGCATCGCCATCGCCATAGGGGCGATGATCGATGCGGCGATCATCATGATCGAAAACGCCCACAAGCATCTGGAACGAGACCGGGGCAAGAAATCACACTGGGAAATTATCGCCTCTTCGGCCAAGGAGGTCGGCCCGGCTCTCTTCTATTCTCTGCTGGTGATCACGGTCTCCTTCTTTCCGGTCTTCACCCTTGGCGAGCAGTCGGGGCGCCTGTTCAAGCCGCTGGCCTATACCAAGACCTACGCCATGGCCGGCGCCGCCCTGCTGTCGGTCACCCTGGTACCGGTGCTGATGGGCTGGTTCATTCGCGGCAAGATCCCCGACGAAGATAAGAATCCGCTCAACCGGCTGATGATCCGTTTTTATCATCCGGTGGTCGATTTCGTGCTCAAGTGGCGGTGGCCGGTGCTGATTTCGGCGCTTCTGATCACCCTGAGCATTGTCGTTCCCCTGAGGAAGATGGGTTCGGAATTCATGCCGCCGCTCTACGAGGGGGACCTGCTCTACATGCCGACAACCCTGCCGGGGATTTCGATCACCAAGGCGAAGGAGCTGCTGCAGCAGACCGACCGGATCATCCGCCGGTTCCCCGAGGTGCACCACGTCTTCGGCAAGGTCGGGCGGGCCGAAACCGCCACCGACCCGGCGCCACTGTCGATGCTGGAGACGACCATCATGCTCAAGCCGGAGGACGAGTGGCGCAAGCTGCCGCGGGAGCGCTTCTACTCCGGATGGCCCGATTCCCTGGAGCTGCTGAAGAAACCGTTGCGCCTGATCTGGCCGGAAGAGACGACGATCACGGTGGAGGAGTTGAAGGCCGAACTGAACGAAGCCATTCAGTTTCCCGGTCTGACCAACGCCTGGACCATGCCGATCAAGACCCGGATCGACATGCTGGCCACCGGTATCAAGACGCCGGTCGGCATCAAGATCATGGGCGACGATCTGGAAAAGCTCTCCGCCATCGGTGAGCAGATCGAGGCGGTTGTCCGGGAGATTCCCGGCACCCTGAGCGTCTTTTCCGAGCGGGTGGTCGGCGGCAACTATCTCGATTATGAAATCGACCGTGAGGCGGTGGCCCGCTACGGGCTGACGGTCGGCGATGTGCAGGACATCATCAAGAGCGCCATCGGCGGCATGAACGTCACCGAGACGGTCGAGGGACTGGAGCGCTACCCGGTCAACATCCGCTATCAGCGTGATTACCGCGGCGATCTGCAGTCCCTGGAGCGGGTGCTGGTGCCACTGCCCGATGGCAAGCACATCCCCCTGTCGCAGGTGGCGCGGATCAGGATTCGCAAGGGGCCGCCCGGCATCAAGAGCGAAAACGCCCGCCAGACCGCCTGGATCTATGTCGATCTGAAGGACATCGACGTCGGCACCTATGTCGAGAACGCCCAGAAGGTCATTGCCGAGAAAGTCAAGCTGCCGGCCGGCTACAATATTGTCTGGAGCGGTCAGTACGAGTACATGCAGGCGGCGGCGGCCAAGCTGAAGGTGGTCATTCCGCTGACGCTGCTGATCATCTTCGTCATCATCTACATGAACACCAAGAGCCTGGTCAAGACCGGCATCATCTTCATCGCCCTGCCGTTGTCGCTGGTCGGTTGTTTCTGGTTCCTCTATGCACTCGGCTACAACATGTCGGTCGCGGTCTGGGTCGGGGTGATCGCCCTGGCAGGCATTTCCGCCGAAACCGGGGTGGTGATGCTGCTCTATCTCGATCTCGCTTTCGATCTCTGGCGCCGGAACGGACGGATGCTGACATTGGGCGATCTGACCCAGGCGATTCACCATGGCGCGGTCAAACGCATCCGGCCCAAGATCATGACTATCTGCGTCATCATCGCCGGTCTCGTTCCCATCATGTGGTCGCACGGCGCCGGGGCCGACGTGATGAAACGGATCGCCGCGCCGATGGTCGGCGGGGTGATTACCTCGGGACTGATGGAGCTGCTGGTCTTTCCGGTGATCTACTTCATGTGGCGGGGATTGAAGCTGAAGCATGAATTTACCCCGACCTCATTCGAAGAGATTCACGAATGACAGGCCACGGAATCGTTTGTTTGACACCGGGCGAAGGCCCATACTCTCACACCAAGGAGAAGGACATGAAAAACGCAGCAAGGATTCTTTTGATCGCCATCTTTACCCTGATGTTGCCGCTGGTTGCGGTGGCTGACAAGGAGATGGACCATGGCATGATGAAGGACGCCGGGCACCACGGCAAGATGGAAGGCATGGACCATGACGGTATGAAGGGCATGGACCATGACGGCATGAAGGGCATGAAGATGGGGGCGGGCATGCTGATGCTCGGCACCGAGAGTGAAGACGGCGTCGAGGCGATGGCTCATGCCAAGGTCTATGACGAGGCGGCCCGTGCCTCCATGGAGAAGATGGGCATGAGTGCCACCCACCATTTCATGATCATGTTCAAGGACGAAAAGACCGGCGCTCCGGTGACCGGGGGGCTGGTTGCAGTCAAGATCAAGCCCAAGAACGGTGAGGCGGGCAAGGCGATCAAGTTGATGCCGATGAAGATGGGCATGGGCGAAGGCTTCGGCGGCGATATCAACCTGCCGGCACCCGGCGAGTATGAGATCAAGGTCGGCAGCAAACTGGCCGACGGCAAGAAACGCCAGTTCAAGTTTGAAATCCGGGTCGAATAGACCGACATCGGTGTTGTCCGGGATGCTGGAGGTGCAGTGTGCTTCCAGTGTCCCGGACTACCCTCCTTTTTTCTGCATCCCCACGCAAAAGATGTCAGCCCCTTGGTAAACCTTGTCCGAAATCATACGTCTAACGGTAAACAGGGGACATTGCCGCCGCCAGAGGTTGCCGGGGGCTGTCTTGCCTGAAACACGGAAACCGGGAGTTGCCCATGTTGAAGCTGTTGTTGTCGACAGGATTGCTGTTGCTGAGTGTTCTTCCCGTTTCGGCCGCGGGATTGAGCCTGGAAGTCGGCCTGGATGTGGCCAGTGGTGATTATGGAACCGATGAAACGGTCACCGCGGTGACCGTGCCGGTGACCCTGGCCTGGAGTACGGCGGATTTTGACCTGGCCCTGACCCTGCCCTGGATCAGTCAGTCGGAAGGAACGACGGTGCTCATGGGTGGTCGACGTTTCGGCGGTATGGCGGACGGTTTGTCGACGGTTGGCGGCATGGGGGGAGGCCGCCTGGCCGCCGCCGGCTCCAGCGAGGGTCTGGGGGATGTAAGCCTGGAGTCGAACTGGGCTTTCTGGTCTTCGTCGAGCCTCGAGTTGAGCCTGCTCGGCTATCTCAAGGCACCGACCGGAGATGACAGCAAGGGGCTGGGTACCGGCGCCTGGGATGTCGGCGCCGGGCTGGCCGTCCGGCGACTGCTGGGTGACTGGTTTCTCGACGGTTCCCTGCGTTCCATCCTTCCCGGTGACAACGGTGACTATCAGCCCGATCCGTACTGGGAATGGTCGGCCGCCGTCGGGCGCTACCTGGCCGGAGGCTGGAATGTTTCCGGTGGCCTGGAAGGGGCCACGGCGCCTTTTGATGGTGAGGACGACGCCCTCGAACTGGTAGGGCGTGTCGGCTGGGAGGGAAATGATTTCGGGTTTGGCGGCCATCTGCTCGGCGGGCTCAGCGACGGCAGTCCGGATGTGGGGGCAGGGATCTACATCTTCCACCTTTTCTGAGCAGGGGCGGTTCTTTTGCACCGGCTCGTCGTTGCGTCCCTCTTCGCTTGTGCGACGTACCTTCCGGTACGCCTCCGCGCTCATCGGGCCGCGCCTTGACCCGGCACAAAATTCCTCGCCCTTCGACGGTTCGGGGGAGAGGGGCTGGCGAACTTCGTTGAAGCCGGGTTGCGGGGCGGTTCTTTTGCACCGGCTCGTCGTTGCGTCCCTCTTCACTTGTGCGACGTACCTTCCGGTACGCCTCCGCGCTCATCGGGCCGCGCCTTGACCCGGCACAAAACCCCTCGCCCTGCGCCGGCGCTCGAAGTGCTGCCGGTCTTCTTCAGTGAACGGTCAGAACCGGTTCGTCGGCAAGCCCGGCTTCATGGCGGGCCACGTAATGGCTGATGAAGCCGTTGAGAGCGCCGGAGATCTCCTCGGGCACACGCAAAAACTCGATGCCGACGCCGTGCGGCAGGCGTTGCGCCTTGCGGTTGTTGTGCCAGGCGACTCTCCCCTTCAGCCGGAAGAGGGTGGAGGGCTGGTTGGGCAGGGTGAAGATGACCTCGACGTGGTTGTTGACGTCGATGGGATGGTCGGTGGCGACGAAGATGCCGCCGCTGCTGAGGTTGGCGCTGGTGCCGGCAACGACTCGGTTGCCGATCTGGCAGGAGACATGTGTGCGGCAGGGGATGCGGACCTTGCGCCGGTCGATGCTGGTTCTTTTCGGCCTGGACCTGCCGACCATGCAGACCCTGGTTTCGTTGATGTAGCGGAAAAAGGCGTCGACCACATTCTTGTCGAAGTGGATCAGGCTTTCTTCGGCCAGAAGCTGCAGGGCCACGGGATAGGGCATCGGGTCCCGGTAGTGGCGCTTGGAGGTGATGGCCTCGAAGAAGTCGGCCACGGCGATGATGCGGGCGCCGAGCGGAATCTCTTCTCCCTTCAGCCCCTTCGGATAGCCGCTGCCGTCCATCTTTTCGTGGTGGGCGCCGACGATCTGCGGGATCTGGCGATAGATGCCTTCGAAGGGGATCCGTTCGAGAATTTCGCGGCTCTTGTCGGGATGGGTGCGAATCAGGGCCTTTTCTTCGGCGGAGAGTTCACCGTCCTTTTTCAGGATGAAGTCGGGAACGGCCAGCTTGCCGTAGTCGTGCAGCATGGCGGCGATGCGGACCATGTCGGTGTAGTCCTCGGAAAGACCCAGCTTGCGGCAGATGCCGACGGCGTATTCGGTGACCTGGGCCGAGTGCCCCGCGGTCAGAAAGTCGCGGGCGTCGATGCTTGCCGCCAGGACCTGCAGGATCGACTGGAACTGGCTTGACTGCTGATGGAGCAGACGCGTGTTCTGCAGGCCGATGCCGATCAGGGGAACCAGCCCCTCGAGCAGCTGCAGGTCGCTTTCCAGCAGTTGTCGGCGCGGACTGGACAGGCCCATGATCAGCAGCCCTGCAGGATGTTTTCCATTGTGGATGGGGCAGCAGAGAAACGAGCGGTTGCCCAGGTGGGCCATCCAGCGGCAGAAATTGTGGTGGCGGACGGAATGCAGCCCCCTGACGTCGTTGACGAGCAGCGAGCCGGACTGCCGCAGAAAGTCGGGCAGGGGGTGGCCCCTGGACTTCAGATCCATGGAAACGGGTTCGCGCAGTACCGCCAGGTCCTGTTCGCCCAGTCCGAATCCCGCCCGGTACTGCACTGTCTTTTCGTCCCGGTCGACGAGGAAGATCATGCCCCGGTCGAAGTCGAGATTTTCGGCCAGAATGTCGATGACCGCCTGCAGCAGATCCTCGCTGCTGCCGCGGCTGCCCACCGCCTGGCTCAGTTCCCGGGTCAGCTGCAGCTTGACCGCGTTGGCGTTTTCCTGGTCGACGAGGTGCTCGTTGGTCAGGATCTGCCGGTGCAGGTGTTTCTGGATGCCGATACGCTCGATGATACCGCCGATGGCGGTCAGGGCGAAGAGGCCCCCCATGGCGGCGAACGCAAGAGGGCCGGTCGCCGTTGCCGGGATCCACGGTATCGCCGGCAATGTCAGCAGGGTGCCGGCGGCGAGCAGGTTGCGGGCGCGCCTGAGGGTGTCGCCCGGTCGGTTGGGCCAGGAAAGGACATAGAGACAGCGGCTGTCCCCCCGGCCGGTACAGCGCGGATGAACGAAACCGGATCCTTCCTGGCTGTAGAGCGGAGCCAGCCCTTCGAGAAAACCGGTCACGTACTGACAGAGGAAGGGGCCGTGTCCCTTGCCGCCGAGCGACAGTTCGAGACGTCTGGCGCCGGTTTTTTTCAGTTCCCATAGCGCCGGTCGGCCGGACTGGTGCCGCCGTATCAGGTGCTGCAGAAGGAGGCCGGGGCCGACGATTCCCTGGGCCGCCTGGCTGAGAAAGCCGAGGCTTGCCCGGCGCCCGGCGTGGCGTCCCACCCGGCGCAGCAGCATGTCGTCGCCGGTTGCGGCTGCGACATGCTGGCAAAATCGGTAGAATTGTTCAGCTGTTACCCGCAGCCGTTCGCGGTCGATGCCGGAGGCTGTCAACAGTGACTGAATGGGAACGGAAACGTCGGAACGGCCGAGATAGTCGAGGCAATGCCGCAGCGGCTCGCTGAAGTCGATCGGTGGTTCGTTCAGCGGAGGCATGACGCCTCCATGGGGGAAAGAGAGAATAGAACCGTGTGCGCTCCGGAGGGTTGGATGCCGGACGCTGGTAGTGGGTTCTGTTTTTGACGACGACCAGGGGTCGATACCATCCCGTAGGCTCCATGCCGGTGCCTGCAGGACATCGAAAAACGATCGTGGTTGGCGTGACCCCGCGTCCGCAAGCCGATGACCGGCAGGTAGTACACAGTCATTGACCTGCCTGAACTCACGAACCCGGCAAGGCGTCGAAACAGCCTCAAACGCTCATTCACTCACTTTGTAAACCGAGTTTTTGCGTTTTTCGGCCGTCTTTGCCCCGTTTCGCCCACCCTCATGACGCTTTTCAATACCCTGCCTAAGCCGGCCATATGCATTCCAATGACTGCAAAGGGTGGTATATCGCTCTGTTGCCCCCTCCTTGAAACCGGTAAATCAGAAGCGAACCGCCGTCAATATAACCTGCGCGGCGGGCAAAAACAAGCTGAAAATCACTGGGTTATTTGCCCTGAGTCCATGCGGGAACGGGGTGGTTGACCATCGGGCGGATCCGGCGCCGCCGCGGGATGCCCCAGCCAGAAGTCGTTGGCCTCGACCGGGTCGAAATAGCGATAGCGATCGCCGACCAGCACCGGCCGGCGGCGTTCGCGCGGATCGTTTTCGTGAATCAGGCGGTCGACGGTGAGCAGAATGCCGAGCCAGGGGCCGTGGCGGGCCAGGGCCTGGCGGGCGTAGGCCGAACAGGTCGGATACATGGGGCAGCGGGCGCCGTCGACCGGTGAGATGTAGTGCTGAAAGAAACGGATCGCCTGGTCGAAAGCCGGACCGTCGGCCTCGATCGGCATCTCTTTCCGGCTCTTGCCGTCCCAGGGCTGCCAGTCGGATGCCGCGCTCCAGAGCGGGGTCGCCGGCAGCAGAAACAGCAGAACGAAAAGCAGCCGCCGGCTCATGGTTTTTCCTTTCGGCCCCTGCGCCGCATTTTCAGCTGCGCATGATAGGCCATGCGTTCGCCGATGGTCTTCTCGTAGCCGCGGTCGGTCGGCCGGTAGAAGGTTCGGCCGGCCAGGTCTTCCGGCAGGTGGGACTGGGTTGTCAGGGCTTCGGCCTGGTCATGGGCGTACTGGTAACCCTTGCCGTAGTCGAGTTCCTTCATCAGCCGGGTCGGGGCGTTGCGCAGGTGTTTGGGGACCGGCAGGGCGCCGCTGGCGCGAACCTCGGCCTGCGCCTGCTTGATGCCGACATAGCTGGCATTGCTCTTTGGCGCCGTGGCCAGATAGGTGACACCCTGGGCCAGGTTGATGCGCGCTTCGGGCAGGCCGACGAAATGCACCGCCTGCTGCACGGTGATGGCGATCTGCAGGGCGCGGGGATCGGCGTTGCCGACATCCTCGGAGGCGAAGATGACCATCCTGCGGGCGATGAACAGGGGGTCTTCGCCTGCCTCGAGCATCCGGGCCAGCCAGTAGAGGGCGGCGTCCGGGTCGGAGCCGCGCATGCTCTTGATGAAGGCCGAGATGACGTTGTAGTGCTCCTCGCCTCCCTTGTCGTAGAGAATGGCCCGGCTCTGCAGCGCCTCCTCGACCAGGGGCAGGTCGATGGTTCCGTTGCGGGCCGCGGTGGCGGCGATCTCCAGCGCGCCAAGGGCCACCCGGGCATCGCCGTGGGCCCGCGCGGCGAGAAAATCGAGGGCGTCCTCCTCGATTTGCAGATTGCTGTCCGCCAGGCCGCGCGGATCGCGCAGGGCTTTTTGCAGCAGGGTTTTCAGATCCTCGGCGGAAAGCGGTTCTAGCACGAAGACCCGCGACCGGGAGAGCAGGGCCGAATTGACCTCGAAGCTCGGGTTTTCGGTCGTCGCGCCGATAAGAATGACATCCCCCTTCTCGACGGCGGGAAGAAAGGCGTCCTGCTGCGCCTTGTTGAAACGGTGGATCTCGTCGACGAAAAGCAGGGTGCGGCGGCCGTGCCAGGCGCGTTCTTCCGCCGCCTTGGCGACGATCTCCCGCACCTCCTTGATGCTGCCGAGAACGGCCGAAAAAAAGACGAAGCGGCTGCTGGTGGTGTTGGCGATGACGCGGGCGAGGGTGGTCTTGCCGGTGCCCGGCGGTCCCCAGAAGATGACTGAGGCGAGCCGGTCCTGTTCGATCAGCCGGCGCAGCAGTTTCCCTTCCCCCAGCAGGTGCTGCTGGCCGACCATGTCGTCCAGGGCCTGGGGCCGCATCCGCTCGGCCAGCGGGGCGTCGTCGCCGGTGCTCTGAGAGAAGAGGTCCATTGCGCGTGTCTCCTTGCCGCGTTCGACTCTAGCACAGCGGACGGGGCCCGGCAACCGGACGTAGTGGCGGCAAAGGGATGGACGCAGGGGCGTAAATCTGCTAGATTTCGACGATTAGAGGTGGTTCTCATGAAAAGAATCGGTATCTATGCCAAGCACAACAACCGGGATGCCGCGGCCCTGGCCGGCGATGTCTGCTGCTATCTCGAAGAGCGCGGCTGCAGCATCTTTCTGGAAGATGTGCTGGCCTCGGCGCTGGGGCGGGAGAAGGGTTATCCGCCGGGCGCCATTCCTTCCCTGGTCGACCTGGTCGTCGTGCTGGGTGGTGACGGCACCCTGATTTCCGTCGCCCGGCTGATCGGTGAGCTGCGGATTCCCATCCTCGGAGTGAATCTCGGCCGGCTCGGTTTTCTCACCGAGGTCGCCTGCGACGAGACCTTTCCGGTGCTCGACCGGGTGCTGCGCGGCGATTTCGAGGTGTCGAGCCGCATGATGCTCGACGCCGTGGTGCTGCGTCGCGGCGAGGCCGTCGGCCGTTTCCGTACCCTGAACGACGTTGTCATCAACAAGGGGGCGCTGGCACGCATCATCGACATGGAGGCCAGCATCAACGGCGGCTACCTGACCACCTTCCGCGGCGACGGCCTGATCATCTCGACCCCGACCGGCACCACCGCCTACAACCTGGCCGCCGGCGGCCCCATCATCCATCCGGGGCTGCACTGCCTGGCCATCGCCCCCATCTGTCCGCACATGCTGACCAACCGGCCGATCATCGTCTCTGACGAAGACGTGATCCGGGTCGAGGTCAAGTTTCAGGACGAAGAGGTGATGCTGACCGCCGACGGCCAGATCGGCATGCCGCTGGCCGGCGGTGACGTGGTCGAGGTCAGGCGGTCTCCCTGCGTGACCCTGCTGGTGAAGAGCCCGCAGCGGGACTATTTCGAAATCCTTCGCACCAAGCTGCTCTGGGGAGAGCGCTAGCCCGCGACCGGGCGGCCGACGGATTGCCATGCTCAGAGAACTCGTCATCCGCAACTTCGCCATCATCGACCGGCTCGAGGTGAGTCTGAAGCCGGGATTCAACATTCTTACCGGCGAGACGGGCGCCGGCAAGTCGATCATCATCGATGCCGTCGGCCTGCTCATCGGCGGCCGCGCCCGGCCCGAGGTCATACGAGCCGGTACCGACGAAGCGACGGTCGAAGGGCTGTTCGACATCGCCGGGCTGACCGAGGTCAAACGGCAGCTCGAGGCATCCGGTTTCGAGGTTGCGGACGAACTGACCGTCAAGCGGGTGATCAGTCGGGAAGGGAAGAACCGGATCTTCATCAACGGTTCCATCGCCCGGCTGGGGCAGCTGCAGGATATCAGCCGACGGCTGGTCAACATCTACGGCCAGCATGAGCACCAGCTGCTGCAGAAGCCCGAGGCCCACCTCAATTTTCTCGATCATTTCGCCGGCCTGCAGCAACAGCGCCGGGCCTGTGCCGACTGCCATGCCGGGGTGAAGGCGTTGCGCGACGAGCTCGAACAGCTCGAGCAGGGAGAGCGCGACCGCCAGCAGCGGCTCGATTTTCTGCGGTTTCAGCGGCAGGAGATTGCCGCCGCCGCCCTGCGGCCGGGGGAGGACGAGGAACTGGAACAGGAGCGCAAGCTGCTGAAGCATGGCGAAAAACTCTCCCAGGCTACCGGCGGCGGCTATGAAAGCCTCTACGGCGGTGCGAACTCGGTCTGTGAAATCGTCAGCCGGCTGGCGGGAGAGCTCGAAAACCTGGCCGAAATCGACCCGCTACTCGGGACCCTGGCGGAAACCCTGCGCAGCAGCCAGTACAGTCTCGAGGACGTCGCCCTGCAGCTGCGCGACTTTTCCTCCCGGCTCAGTTTCGAGCCAGGCCGGCAGAACGAGGTCGAGGAACGGCTGGCCCGCATCGGTCAGCTCAAGCGCAAGTATGCGCCGACGGTCGAGGGGATTCTCGAGCGGCTGCAGCAGGTCGAGGCCGAACTCGACCGCCTCGAGCACGCCGACAGCCGACGCGAGGAGCTGGCCGGACAGTTGCGGCAGGCCGAGGCGCGCCTGCGGGAGCTGGGGCAGGACCTCTCCGCCCGGCGCCGCCGGGCGGCCGAGAAGATGGCGCGGGCGGTCGAGCGGGAACTGGCCGATCTGGCCATGCCGGGATCCCGTTTCGAGGTTCATTTCTTTGACCTGGACGAGCCGGGACCGAGGGGGCTGGAGCGGATCGAATTCTACCTGTCGACCAATCCCGGCGAAGATCCGAAACCCCTGGCCTGGATCGCCTCGGGGGGCGAGCTGTCGCGCATCATGCTGGCCCTGAAGCAGGTGGCGCCGGAGGCCGACGGGGTTTCGACCCTCGTTTTCGACGAGGTCGACGCCGGGATCGGCGGCGAGGCGGCCAGCGCCGTCGGCCGCAAGCTGAAAAAAGTGGCCCGGGGATTGCAGGTCCTCTGCATCACCCACCTGCCGCAGGTGGCGGCATTCGGGGACAACCATTACCGGGTCGAGAAGATGGTCGACGGTGGACGGACCTTCACCGCCATGGTCGCGCTCGGCGACGAGACGCGGGTCCGGGAGATGGCCCGCATGCTGGGAGGCGACCGGGTGACCGAACGGACTCTCGAACACGCGCGGGAAATGATCGAAGCCGTCGCAAGGGAGAAAGACGATGGTACGTAAGGCGGTCATCGCCGATGCCAAGGTGATTCACGGTCTGCTCAACCACTATGCCGGCGAAGGATTGATGCTCTCCGCCTCGCTGGCCGAGGTCTATGAATACATCCGGAGTTTCTATGTCTTCGAGCAGGACGGCGCCGTCGTCGGCACGGTCCGGTTGCAGATCTGCTGGGAGGACCTGGCCGAGATCCGCTCCCTGGCCGTGGCCGAAGAGGCCGGCGGCAGGGGGGTCGGCCGCAGCCTGGTGCTCGCCTGTCTCGACGAGGCCCGCGAACTGGGGTTGAGGCAGGTCTTCGCCCTGACCTACAAGCCGGACTTTTTCGCCCGGCTGGGGTTTGTCGAGATCGACAAGAGCCGGCTGCCGCAGAAGATCTGGCGCGACTGTATCAAGTGCGCCAAGTTTCCCGAATGCGACGAGACGGCGGTCAGCATCGACATCGACGGCGCCGTCCCGGACGGCGACAGCTAGCCTCAAATGTCGGAAAACTTGACAAAAAACGGGAAATACGGCTATCAATGCATTTTCATGCAGGGTCGTCTGTCGACGCCGCAGGCGTCGGCATTGCCTAGGGAGGGCCGGTGACAGACAAGCGTTTCACCATTCTGATCGTTCCTGAAGACGCCCGGCGCGTGCGCCGGTTCATGCTGCCGGGCTGGACGGTCCGGGCCTGTTGCCTGGCGATGGCGGCGGTGGTGCTCGGCGTCGCCCTGCTCGCCGCAGGCTATGTGCGCCGCGGGATCGACCGGGAGGAACTGGCGCGTCTGCGGCAGGAGAACACCGAGCAGCGGCTCGAGCTGGCCCGGCTCTCCACAGAACTGCAGACCCTGAACCGCGACCTGACCCTGCTGGCCCAGAACGATGCCCAGGTACGGAACCTGACCAGCGTCCAGGCCGCCCGGCCGGACGCCCTGACCGGCATCGGCGGACCGCCGGAACCGGAGCTGCCGAACGGGCTTTCCGACCTGCAGGAGCGCATCGACCAGGTACGTCGCCAGATCGATCTGCAGCGCCTCAGCCAGGAAGAGATTCAGGCCGCTCTCAACGACCAGCGATCGCTGCTGGCGGCGAAGCCCCAGGGCTGGCCGGTCAAGGGCTGGCTGACCTCGACCTTCGGCATGCGCAAGTCGCCCTTCACCGGCCGGCGCAAGATGCACGAGGGGCTCGACATCGCCGCCCGCACTGGAACCCCGGTGCATGCCACCGCCGACGGGGTGGTGACCCAGGCCGGAATCGCCCCCGGCTACGGCAAGCTGGTGGTCATCGACCATGGCTACGGCTACAAGACATACTACGCCCACAATTCGCGGATTTACGTCAAGGTCGGTCAGCGGGTCAGGCGTGGCGACCGGATCGCCGCCGTCGGCAACACCGGCAGTTCGACCGGCTCGCACGTTCACTACGAGGTGCGCCGCAACGGGGTGCCTGTCAATCCGCGCAAGTTCCTGTAGCCTCGGGACGCTCGATATGGCCTTGTCAGCAGACACGCGGTTGCCGTTTGGCAGCCGTTTTTTTATGCCCTTGCCGGCGGTGAACATGCAGCTGCCTGCGGGGGCTGCATTCTTGTCGGAGCCGACCCCCTGTGGTAGAATTCACCGCTTTTAGCCCGGAGGGGGCGGGCAGACTCACGCAGGAGAGAACGAATGATCAACAGCCTGATCAAGAAGATAGTCGGCAGCAAGAATGACCGGGAGCTGAAGCGCCTGCAGCCGCTGGTCGACCGGATCAACGCCCTGGAGCCGCAGATACAGGGGCTGAGCGACGAGCAGCTGCGCGGCAGGACCGCCGAGTTCCGCCAGCGGCTCGACAACGGCGAGTCCCTGGACGATCTGCTTCCCGAGGCATTCGCCACCGTGCGCGAGGCGGCGGTGCGGGTGCTCGGTATGCGCCATTTCGACGTGCAGCTGATCGGCGGCATGGTGCTGCACCAGGGCAAGATCGCCGAAATGAAGACCGGCGAGGGCAAAACCCTGGTCGCGACCCTGCCCAGCTACCTGAACGCCCTGACCGGCCGCGGCGTGCACGTGGTGACGGTCAACGACTACCTTGCCCGTCGCGACGCCGAATGGATGGGGCAGGTCCACCGCTTTCTCGGGCTGAGTGTCGGCTGCATCGTTCATGGCCTGACCGAAAAGGAACGGCAGCAGGCCTACGGCTGCGACATCACCTACGGCACCAACAACGAGTTCGGTTTCGACTATCTGCGCGACAACATGAAGTTCGCCCTCGAGGACTACGTGCAGCGCGAGCACCACTACGCCATCGTCGACGAGGTCGACTCGATTCTCATCGACGAGGCGCGCACGCCGCTGATCATTTCCGGTCCGTCGGAAACCTCCAGTGAGCTCTACTACATGGTCAACCGCATCATCCCCCGGCTGAAGCAGGGCGAGGTGATCGAGCATCGCGACGGCAAGATCGGCCAGGCGCGCAAGGAATACACCGGCGACTACACCATCGACGAAAAGTCCAAGACGGCGACCCTCACCGAGGAAGGGGTGGCCAAGGTGGAGAAGATGCTCGGAGTGCAGAACCTCTACGATCCGAGCAACATCGAGCTGCTGCACCATGTCAACCAGGCTCTCAAGGCGCACACCCTGTTCAAGCGCGACGTCGACTACGTGGTCAAGGACGGCGAGGTGCAGATCGTCGACGAGTTCACCGGCCGCCTGATGCCCGGCCGCCGCTGGAGCGACGGTCTGCACCAGGCCATCGAGGCCAAGGAAGGGGTCAAGATCGAGAGCGAGAACCAGACCCTGGCCACCATCACCTTCCAGAACTACTTCCGCATGTACGAAAAGCTGGCGGGCATGACCGGTACCGCCGATACCGAGGCGGCGGAGTTCAACGAGATCTACAAGCTCGACGTGGTGGTCATCCCGACCAACCGGCCGATGATCCGCATCGACCAGTCGGACGTGATCTACAAGACCGAAAAGGAGAAGTTCGCCGCCGTCATCGAGGATATCGTCCAGCGTCACGACAAGGGGCAGCCGGTGCTGGTCGGCACCATCTCCATCGAGAATTCGGAGCGCCTTTCCGAAATGCTCAAGAAACGCGGCGTGCCGCACAACGTGCTCAACGCCAAGCACCACGAAAAGGAAGCCTTCATCGTCGCCCAGGCCGGCCGCAAGGGGGCGGTGACCATCGCCACCAACATGGCCGGTCGCGGTACCGATATCGTTCTGGGGGGCAACCCGGAGATGCTTGCCCGGCAGCAGGCGCAGAATGCCGACGACTTCGAAACCGCCTACCAGGAGGCCCTCGAGCATTTCCGGCCGATCTGCGCCCGGGAAAAGGAAGAGGTGCTGGCCGCCGGCGGTCTCTATATCCTCGGTACCGAGCGCCACGAGTCGCGGCGGATCGACAACCAGCTGCGCGGCCGTTCCGGCCGTCAGGGCGATCCGGGTGAGAGCCGATTCTACCTGTCGCTGGAGGACGATCTGCTGCGCATCTTCGGCTCGCAGCGGGTGGCCTTCGTCATGGACAAGCTGAAGATTCCGGAAGGGGAGCCGATCGAGCATCCGATGATCTCCCGCGCCATCGAAAACGCCCAGAAGAAGGTTGAGGCGCACAACTTCGAGATCCGCAAGCACCTGATCGAGTACGACGACGTCATGAACCGTCAGCGTGAGGTCATCTACCAGCAGCGGCGGGAGGTGCTGGCGGGCGAGAACATCCGCGAGACCATCGACGGCATCATCGAGGAAATCGTTCTCGACATGGTGGCCACCTTCTGCCCCGAGAAGACCGCGCCGGAGGACTGGAACTGGTCGAGCCTGCTGGAAGACTGCTTCAACCAGTTCTATTTCCGGCCCGAGCTGCCGGAGCCGACCCCCTCGCTGACCCAGCGCGAGCTGGAGGAGATGCTGATCGCCCAGGTGAAGGCCCGGCTCGACCAGCGCAGCGAGGAGATGACGCCGGAGGTGTTCGAGCACCTGATGAAGGTTCTGCTGCTGCAGGCCATCGACGCCAAGTGGAAGGATCACCTGCTTTCCATCGACTACCTCAAGGAAGGGATCGGCCTGCGCGGCTACGGGCAGAAGAACCCCAAGGAGGAGTACAAGCGCGAGGCCTACCAGCTGTTCATGGACATGATGGGCCGGATTCGCCAGGAAGTGGTGCAGATGCTCTTCCGGGTGCAGCTGGTCCGCGAAGAGGAGGTCGAGCGGCTCGAACAGGAAGAGAGGCAGCAGCGCCTGGCCATCGGCCGTGCCGGCGGCGCGCCGCAGGCGCGTTCGCCCAAGGTCAATCCGGAAAAGATCGGCCGCAACGATCCCTGCCCCTGCGGCAGCGGAAAGAAATACAAGAAGTGTTGCGGCGCCTAGCCGGCAGCGGGGAGTGAACAGCGATGAACGCCGAAAGCAGATCTGTTGTCCGCGGATACCGTTTCGCTTCGGGAGCCGCGGGAATCAAGGCTTCAGGCAAGGCCGATCTCGGCCTGATCGTTTCGGAGACGCCGGCCGCGGCGGCCGGTGTCTTTACCCGCAACCAGGTGGCAGCGGCGCCGGTGGTGGTGACGTCCGGGCGGCTGGCGAAGGGACGCTGCCAGGCCATCGTCGTCAACAGCGGCAACGCCAACGCCTGCACCGGCGAGCGGGGGATGCGCGACGCCGTGCGCATGGGCGAGCTCGTCGCCCGCGCCCTCGGCATCGACCAGGAGCTGGTGGCTGTCTCCTCGACCGGGGTCATCGGGCAGCCGATGCCGATGGCGGGGCTCGAGGATGCCGTTGCGCGTCTGGCTGGCCGGCTCGATCCGGACGGCTGGCCGGGGGTGGCCGAAGCGATCATGACCACCGATTCCTTTGCCAAGACCGCGAGCCGCACCGGCGCCGGTTACGGCATTCTGGGCATCGCCAAGGGGGCGGGCATGATCCATCCCGACATGGCGACCATGCTGGCCTTCGTGCTGACCGACGCCGCCGTCGACCCGGCATTGATGAAGACGCTGCTGCTGCAGGCCGTCGACCGGACCTTCAACGCCATCACCGTCGATGGCGACACCTCGACCAACGACATGGTGCTGCTGCTCGCCAATGGCCGAAGCGGCGGTGACGTCATCGCCGCCGGCAGCCGGGAGGCGGAGCAGTTTGCCGCTCTGCTCGAGGAGGTGCTGCTCGAGCTGGCGAAGATGATCGTTCGCGACGGCGAGGGAGCGACCAAGCTGGTCGAGGTCCGCGTCACCGGCGCCGTCAGCGACGCCGAGGCGCGCCTCGCGGCGCGCAGCATCGCCACTTCCAGCCTGGTGAAGACCGCCTTTTTCGGCGAGGACGCCAACTGGGGACGCATCATCGCCGCCGCCGGCTATTCCGGGGCGACGGTCGATCCCGACCGGGTGCGGATCCTGTTCGACGATGTCGAAATGGCCCGCAACGGCCTTGCCGTCGGTGGCGACAGCGAAGCGAGGGGCACCGAGGTTCTGCGACGGGACGCCTTCGTCGTCACCGTCGATCTGGGGCTCGGCGACGGTGCTTTCAGCTACTACACCTCCGATCTGACCCATGACTACATCCGCATCAACGCCGAATACCGGACCTGAGAGGCCGGCCGCGATGACGCCGTTGCGGAATCCGGCCCGCCTCATCGACCATACCCTGCTCAGGCCGACGGCCAGCGAAACCGACATCCGGCAGCTGTGCGAGGAGGCGGTCGAATACGGTTTCGCCTCGGTCTGCGTGCCGCCGGTCATGGTTCCGCTCGCCGCCCGGCTGCTCTACGGTTCGTCGGTGGCGACCGGCACCGTCGTCGGTTTTCCCCTCGGCTACAGTTCCCCGCAGGTCAAGGTTTTCGAGGCGCGTCAGGCCGCCGGTGAAGGGGCGACCGAGATCGACATGGTCATCCAGCAGGGATGGATGGCCGCCGGGGAGGTTGCGCGGGTGGAGGAGGAGATCGCCGCCGTCGTCCGGGCGGTGCCCGGCGTCGCCGTCAAGGTGATTTTCGAATGCTGCCGGCTGTCGCACCGGCAGATGGAGATCCTGGTCGGGATGGCGATACGCGCCGGGGCCGCCTATGTCAAGACCTCCACCGGATTTGCCGAGGCGGGGGCGAGCGTCGATCACGTCCGGCTGCTGGCCGCAAGTGCCGCCGGCCGGATCGGCGTCAAGGCGGCGGGAGGGATCCGCACCCTGGCCGACCTGCAGGCCATGGTCGCCGCCGGCGCGACCCGGATCGGCACCTCGAGCGCCTGCGCCATCATGGAGCAGTGGAGCGAGGAGGCCAGGGGCGCATGAAAGCCTTTCGTCGTGTCGTTCTCATCGTTCTCGACGGGGTCGGAATCGGTGCGCTGCCCGATGCCGCCGCCTACGGCGACGCCGGCGCCAACACCCTGCGCCATGTCGCCGAGGCCGTCGGCGGGCTGACGCTGCCCCATCTCTGCCGGCTCGGTCTGGGCCGGGTGATCGACTTTCCCGGCGCGTCGCAGCAGGCGTTCGTTGCGGGGGCTGCCGGGCGCATGGCGGAACGGGCGGCGGGCAAGGATTCGACCGCCGGTCACTGGGAGCTGATGGGGGTGATCCTCGACCGGCCCCTGCCGACCTTCCCCGAGGGGTTCCCGCCGGCGATCATCGAGGCGTTCGAGGCGCAGACCGGCCTGAAGGTGCTCGGCAATGTCGCCGCCAGTGGCACCGAGATCATCGACCGGCTCGGGGAAGAGCATATGCGTACCGGCCGCCCCATCGTCTACACCAGTGTCGATTCGGTTTTTCAGGTCGCCGCCCATGAAGAGGTGATCCCGGTCGACAGGCTCTACGAGCTGTGCCGGACGGCCCGGCGGATTCTCGACCCCTGGCGGGTCGGCCGGGTCATCGCCCGCCCCTTCGTCGGCGATCCCGAACACGGTTTTCGGCGGACGGCGAGAAGGCATGATTTTTCCCTCGCTCCGGTGGGGACGACCGTTCTCGACCGGCTGGCCGAGAAGAGGGTTGCCGTTTGCGGCATCGGCAAGATCGGCGATCTCTATGCCGGTCGCGGCCTCTCCGAACAGCAGGCGACGGCCTCCAACGCCGAAGGCATGGAGCGGATTCTGGCGGCGATCGGCCGACTGGACAGTGGCGTGATCTTCGCCAATCTGGTCGATTTCGACATGCTCTGGGGGCACCGGCTCGACGCGGCCGGTTTCGCCGCCGGCCTGGAGGCTTTCGATCGCTGGCTGGGCGAGCTGTTCGCCGTTCTGGAGGAAGACGACCTGCTGATGATCACCGCCGACCACGGCTGCGATCCGACCACGCCAAGCACCGACCACAGCCGGGAATACGTGCCTCTGCTCTGCTGGCATGCCGGCATGCGGGGCAGGGTCGACCTGGGGCTGCGCGGCAGCTTCGCCGATGTCGGCGCGACCCTCGCCGAGGCCATGGGCGTCGAGTCTCCCTGTGGCGAGAGCTTTCTGGTCAGTCTGTTTACGGACTGAGATTCAGGCGGAAAAGGGTCGGCCGGGGTCGGGCTGGCCGTTTTGGCAGGTGTGCTGCCGGATATTGGTCAGATCGATTTCGATGTGTCCGTGCTTTTCTTCCAGCTCCTTGAGCAGCCGCTGTTCGAGAAAGGCCTCGAGCTGCGCGGTGGCTTCGGCGTCGAGATCGCGGAACTCGAGACCGATGCCCTGCTGGTAGCGGTTTTCGGGGCAGGGTTCGACGATGTAGATCACCCTGGCTGTCAGTTCGAGTTCCCGCTTCATGCCGAGCAGGGGGAGAACCAGGCGGAACTCCTCGCCCCGGGAGACGGCCAGCGAGGTCTTGATGAAGATGCCGCGGACACTGATGCTCAGGATCTCGACCAGCGAGGTGGTCTCGGCCCGCATCACCATCCCCGGAACGCGGACGGCAATGCGGAAGTTGTTGCGGGGCAGGGGTTCGAGATGCTGCTGGACGATGCAGAAAAGTTTGAAGATGTCGACCGGAACGTCGAGCCGGATGCCGGATGTGTCGGGCCTGCAGTCGCCGGGAGGGCCGATCAGGACCACGGGGCATCCGGTCCGCCGGCAGCCGGCATCGACAAGCCGGCCGATTTCGGGATGGGCGGCCAGACGGGATTCGACCAGCAGAAAGTCCGGGTTGCCGTCGGTGAAGTACTGGGGCAGGTCTTCGGGCCGGTGAGTGGCTATCACCCGGTAACCCCAGTGTTTGAGAATAAGTTCCAGCGTGGTCAGAAGGTCTTCCTGGCGCAGGCAGATGAGGATTTTCTTCATTGGAACCTTCTTTGACGACATGCTGCGAATTTAAGTGAAAAGCGCTGCCATTGGCAAGAAATTCCTGCAGGCGGGATGAAAAAAACCGCTCCGTTGGCTAGAATGTCTTGCCGAGGTTTTTACACGCCGATCGCGCGCCGTCACCGTCGCCGGTCCGAAGCTCCGGGGAACCGGAAATGCCGCCGGGTTGCCGGCGGAAAGACGGCCTGGGCAGAAGAGAAAAGGAGAAAAGAGAATGAAACGAATCGTTGTTGTTCTATTGGCGGGAATGCTGCTGGTTCCTTCCCTGTGCCGGGCCCTCGAGGTTGCCGAAAGCGCTCTGGCGAGGAAGGTCGAGCAGCGGCAGCCGGTCGACGTCATGACCGAGGTTCCGGCCGACATCGGCCGTCTCTACTGCTTCACCCGCCTGGTCGGGGCCGAAACGGAGACCCGCGTGGTCCATGTCTGGTCCTGGGAGGGCAGGGAGATGGCCCGGGTCGAGTTGCCGGTCCGCTCCAACAACTGGCGGACCTGGTCGTCGAAACGGATTTTGCCCGAATGGAGCGGCGAGTGGACGATCTCCATTCTCGACGCGCAAGGCAATCTGCTCGAAAAGCTCTCTTTTCAGGTCCGATGAGCTCACGGATTCAGGTGAAAAAAGCGCCCCGCAAGGGGCGCTTTTTTTGAACAGCGGAAAAGGGCGGCTGTTTCGCAGCCGGACCCTTTTATTTTTTGGCAGCCTTTTTCCGGCCGCCCTTTTTTCTGGCGGCGCGAGCCTTGGCCAGGTTGTCGGCCAGTCCGGCGTCGAGGGCCATCTGGCGGCGGGTTTCGGAATAGCTCTTGGCCGCCAGCGGCTGCGAGCGGGGAATGTCGAACTGGCGGCGGTAGTCGGCGGGGGTCATGTCGTGCTTGGTGCGCAGGTGCCGGGCGAGGGTCTTCATCCCTTCACCGCAGATCATGCAGTAGACCTTGTCACGTCCGAAGGCCTTCTTGCGGCTGACGACCGGCGCTCCTTCCTGTTGTTCGCCGGCGGCTTCAGGGGCCTGGGACAGTTTCTGCAGCGCCTTGTACAGTTCGGACAGGGAGCTGACCATTTCTTCGGTCGACATGGAACGGGAGGTCGCCTGGGCTTCGACGAGATCCTTGGCCATTTGCAGCAGTTCGGACATTTGTTTTCTCCTTTTCGATTTTCGGTTCCGGCAACTTTGATCACAACGTTGCCGGATTCAGTGGATTGAAATGAAAAAAGCGGCCGTTTGATAGCGGCCCCGCAACTTTTTCTTTGACCTTGTGAACGCTAAAGATAATATTGATGCGATCATTTGACAAGAAGTCAGTTGAATTTTTTTGCATCGGTTTGACAATGACCGTCAGAGAAACGATTGAGGAAAGAGAGAGAAAGACTCTTTCGAAACAGGCATCGCTGAGTCAGAATACGCAAGGGCGTGCCGTCGACGAAGATCCCTGTCCTGTAAGAACCTGTTACCAGGTCGATCGTGATCGCATCCTGCACAGCAAGTCGTTCCGCCGGCTCAAATACAAGACGCAGGTTTTTCTTTCTCCCGAAGGCGATCATTACCGAACCCGGCTTACCCATACCCTCGAAGTTTCCCAGATCGCCCGCACCATCGCCCGTGCTCTCGAGCTGAACGAAGATCTGACCGAAGCGATCGCCCTCGGTCATGACCTGGGTCATACTCCCTTCGGTCATGCCGGGGAACGGGTTCTCGACCGGCTGGTTCCGGGGGGCTTCCGGCATGTCGACCAGAGCCTGCGGGTCGTCGACCGGCTCGAAAAGGATGGTGCCGGCCTGAACCTGACCTGGGAGGTGCGCAACGGCATCGCCGGTCATTCCAAGGGCGAGGGGCCGCTCCACGAGCCGGACCCCGCCCGCCGGCCCGCGACCCGCGAGGGGGAGATCGTCCGTCTCGCCGATATCGTCGCCTATGTCAACCACGACCTTGATGACGCCATCCGGGGCGGACTCATCGCCGCCGAATCTGTGCCTCGCCGGATGCTGCGGTCGCTCGGAGACCGGCATGGACGGCGCATCGGAGTGCTGGTCGAGGACATCATTGCCACCACGCGGCGGGTCGACGACGGCCATATCCATCTGTCACAGGAACGGGCCGAGGCGCTGCTGGCCCTGCGCGACTGGCTTGGGATGCATGTCTATCGCGCGGCGGGAGTCGATCGCGAGTTCGGCAAGGCGGCACGGATACTCGAAGAGCTGTTCCGTTTTTTTCTCGAAAAGCCCGAAGCCCTGGACGAGTTTGGAGCCGGTTGGGACCGGACGGCGCCGCCGGAGACGAGGATCGCCGATTTCATTGCCGGCATGACCGACCGGTTTGCCCTCAACCTCTATCGCCGGCTCTTTCTGCCGGAGCCGTGGAAGGTTGTCTGACGACCTGAATCAGTGGAGTTCATGCCGGATGGAGAGTGCACCTGCATGGCCTGAATGCGCTTTGCAAAAATCTTGGGCGCCCCCATAGGTTCGTCGGTGATTTTTGCAAAGCGCAGACTGGCCAATGGCTTGTGCCATCCGCCGGAGATGAGCTTGCTGATTCAGGTAAGTGCGCATAAATGCGAATCTTTTCTCCGGTCGGCAGCTTGACACCCTCCAGGGGGTGTGCTAGCTTTAATGAGCTTTCCGGCCGGTTGATGGTCGGTATTCCGCTTTCGAGGTGCAATGGTCAGTGCCGACAGGTTGAAACTGGTTGCCGGTGTTGGGCCCCTGCAGCTGCTCTTCGGCATCGACGAGCTGCAGGAGGTGCTCGCTGCCGGTGAACTCGAGTGGCTACCGGATGGCGAGGCGATACGGCTGCGGGGGGCGGAGGTGCCCGTTCGCGATCCGGAAAGCCTGTTCGGCGTGCCGGCGGCGGCAGCTTTCGCGGCGCGGCATCTTCTGGTCTTTCGCGATCCCGACCGGCCCTGGGGGCTGCTGGTTGACGATATTGTTGGCGTTTTTCCCGCCGAAAGCTTTATACTGCGCGATGTGCCGGCCCTGCTGCGCAAGCCGGGGCAGAGCTACCGGCAGATCGCCGTTCATCAGGGCCGGGTGCTGATCTGCTGCGACAGCGAACGGCTGGCAGCCCGGCGGAGTGCGCCATGAACCTCGATCCGAAGTTCGTCCTGGTCGGCGTCGGAGACGGGTTGTTCGCTTTCAGCGTCGGCCAGGTGAAGGCTGTCGTCGAGGGAGCGGAGATCTTTCCCCTGCCGCAGTTACCGTCGGGTTTTCTCGGCGTTGTCCTGCACGGGGACGTGCCCGTTCCGGTCTGCGTCGGAGCCGGTTTTCGGACCGACGGAGAGGCTGCGGTTCCCTACCTGTTGCTCGGCCGTTCCGAATGCGGTCTGGTCGCCTTCCCGGTCGACCGGGTGCTGACGACGGTCGGCGGCGAGATGCTGGAAGAAGCTGATGCGGAGGAGACGCTTCCCCCCTGGCAGACGGCCTGGATTCGCTGCCGGGAGCGACGCGTCCCCCTGATCGATATCGACCGTTTTCTGGCGAGCGTGGGCTGACTGGCGGCATTGCCCTGTTTCTGAACACGACAAGGAGGCTTTCCATGAGCAAGAGGCTGCTTCTGGCCGATGACAGCATCACCATTCAGAAGGTCATCGGCATTACCTTTGCCAACGAAGACTTCGAACTCGAAATCGTTGACAATGGCGATGCCGCGCTGGACAGCGCCAGGGCCCGGCGTCCCGACATCATCCTGGCGGATGTCTACATGCCCGGCAAGAATGGTTACGAGCTCTGCCGCGCGGTCAAGGAGGACCCAGAGCTCAGGACGGTTCCCGTTCTGCTGCTGACCGGAACCTTCGAGCCGTTCGACGAGGACAAGGCCCGTCAGGCCGGTGCCGACGACTGGATTGCCAAGCCCTTTGAGTCGCAGGC
Source organism: Geothermobacter ehrlichii (assembly GCF_008124615.1). Taxonomy (NCBI): domain Bacteria; kingdom Pseudomonadati; phylum Thermodesulfobacteriota; class Desulfuromonadia; order Desulfuromonadales; family Geothermobacteraceae; genus Geothermobacter; species Geothermobacter ehrlichii. Next base: position 30,716 of record NZ_VNIB01000007.1, on the reverse strand, counting down.
GCTTATCGACAAGGTCGAAGAGCTGCTCGAACGGGCCGCGGCCGAGGCGGTGGCACCGTCGCCAGCGGTCGACGAGCCGGCGGAAGCGGCGTCAGCCGTTGCGGAAGAGCCGGCCGCCGAGGTCGAGGAGGAAGAGATCCTGTCGCTCGGCGAAGAGGACATCTGGGTCGACGAGGAAGACCTGGAGATCGTCGAGGAGGACTTCGATTTCGAGGAGCCGTTCGCCGAGCCGGCGGCGGCCGCGCAACCTGCCGCCGAAGAACCGGAGTCGACCGAGGTGCCGGCCGAGGAGGCCGCCGTGGCGGACGACGACATCTGGGGGGCGGTCAGCTTCGACGAGGACGATCTGCTGAGCGAGCCGCTGCCGGAGCCGGCTCCCGCTCCCGAATTTGACACCGAGCCGGTACTGCCCGGGCAGGAAGCTGCTTCCCGGCCGGAGCCGGTGGCGGTGGAAGAGGCTTTTGTTGCTCCCGAACCGGAGCCGCCGACAGAGGAGGTCGTAGCCCCTGGGCCCGTCGCCGCCGAACCGGAGCGGGAAGTTGCCGGTGAGGCGATCTGGGAGGAGACGGAAGAGGAGATTTTCGATCTCGACGATATCGACGTGATCGACGAAGAGGAACTGCTGGCCGAAGCCGGGCTGGAAGCTGCCGCTGCCGCTGCCGAGCCGGTACCGGTGGCGGAGGAAGAAACCGTTGCCGAACCGGCTGCCGAACCGGCTGCCGAACCGGCTGCCATTCCGGTCAGCGAGGCTGCTCCTGCCGCCGGTTTCGAGTGGGAAGAGGCACCGGTCGAGCCGGTGGCGCCGGCAGAGCCGGAGGTGAGGGGGATCGACCTGGCGGCGATGGAGCCCGAGCCTGAGCCTGAAGAGGTGCCCGTCGTCGCCGGCACCGAGGCCGTCGAGAAACAGGTGGCGGCGGCCCTGAACGAGGAGCAGCTCGAGGCGATTGTCGAAAAGGTGGCGGGAGCGGTCGTCGAGCGGCTGGCCGGCACGGTGCTGGAGCGCATCGCCTGGGAGGTGGTGCCCGACCTCGCTGAAAGTTACATCAAGGAAGAGCTTCGCAAGATTCGAGACGCGGTCTGACGCGGCCCGGCAGAAGAGCAAGTCCAGTTGACGATGGAAGTGGGGATTGCTAGAATCCCCACTTCTTTTTTGGGTAGCGACCGCGATCATTCCGAAGAGGCTGCAAGAGATGGACAAAGGATTGCCCAAGGGGTACGAGCCCCGCGATGTCGAGTTGAAATGGTACCGCCGGTGGGAGGAAGACGGCTGTTTCGAAGCCGATGAGCATTCGCCTCGCCCCCATTACTCCATCGTCATTCCCCCGCCGAACGTCACCGGTGTCCTGCATATGGGACACGCTCTGAACAATACCCTGCAGGACATTCTCTGCCGCTGGAAGCGGATGACCGGCCACGAGGTTCTCTGGATGCCGGGCACCGACCATGCCGGCATCGCCACCCAGAACGTGGTCGAAAAACAGCTCGCCGCCGAAGGGGTCGACCGGCACGAGCTCGGGCGCGAAAAGTTCGTCGAGCGGGTCTGGCGCTGGCGGGAGGAGTCCGGCGGCCAGATCATCAATCAGCTCAAGCGGCTCGGTGCCTCGTGCGACTGGCGCCGCGAGCGTTTCACCATGGACGAGGGGCTCTCCCGGGCGGTGCGTGAAGTCTTCGTCAGTCTCTACGAGCAGGGACTGATCTACCGTGCCAACCGGCTGATCAACTGGTGTCCCCGCTGCCACACCGCCCTGTCCGACCTCGAGGTCGAGCACGAGGAGCAGAAGGGCCATATCTGGCACCTGCGCTACCCGGTGGTCGGCAGCGACCGCTACCTGGTGGTGGCGACCACCCGTCCGGAAACCATGCTCGGGGATACGGCGGTGGCAGTGCATCCCGAGGACGAGCGCTACGCCGACCTGGTCGGCCGCAAGGTGCGGCTGCCCCTTGTCGACCGCGAGATTCCCATCGTCGCCGACACCTACGTCGACCGCGAGTTCGGCTCCGGGGCGGTGAAGATCACCCCGGCCCACGATTTCAACGACTTCGAGCTGGGACGGCGGCACGATCTTGAGCAGATCAACATCTTCGACGAATCGGCCGTGGTCAACGAAAACGGCGGTCCCTACCGGGGGCTGGGCCGTTTCGAGGCCCGCGAGAAGGTGCTGGCCGATCTCGAGGCACAGGGCCTGCTGGAGAAGGTGGAGGAGCACGCCAACGCCGTCGGCGAGTGCTACCGCTGCCGCTCGGTCATCGAGCCCTGGCTCTCCAAGCAGTGGTACGTCAAGGTCGGTCCGCTGGCCGAAGAGGCGATCAGGGCGGTCGAGGACGGCAGGACCCGCATCGTTCCCGAGCACTGGACCAAGACCTACTTCGAATGGATGCGCAACATCCAGGACTGGTGCATCAGCCGGCAGATCTGGTGGGGACACCAGATTCCGGCCTGGTTCTGCGACGACTGTGACCAGATTACCGTTTCGCGCCAGGACGCCGAGACGTGCGCCCACTGCGGCAGCCGCAACATCCGTCGCGAAACCGACGTGCTCGACACCTGGTTTTCCTCCGCCCTCTGGCCCTTTTCGACCATGGGCTGGCCGGAGAAGACCGAGACCCTGCAGAAGTTCTATCCGACCTCCTGTCTGGTGACCGGTTTCGACATCCTCTTCTTCTGGGTCGCCCGCATGATGATGATGGGGCTGAAGTTCATGGGTGAGGTCCCGTTCCGGGACGTCTACATCCACGCCCTGGTCAGGGACGCCCAGGGGCAGAAGATGAGCAAGAGCAAGGGGAACGTCATCGATCCTCTGACGGTGATCGAGGAATACGGCACCGACGCCTTCCGCTTCACCCTGGCCGCCTTCGCCGCTATGGGACGGGACATCAAGCTCTCGACCGACCGCATCGCCGGCTACCGCAACTTCACCAACAAGCTGTGGAACGCCAGCCGGTTCACCCTGATGAATCTCGAGGACTTCGATCCCGAGGGGTGCACCCTCGACGGCCTCGACCTGTCGCCGGCCGACCAGTGGATTCTCACCCGGCTCAGGGAGACGGCCGCGGCCACCGGCCAGGCGCTGGCCGAGTACAAGTTCAACGACGCCGCCGGCAGTCTCTACGCCTTTACCTGGCACCAGTTCTGCGACTGGTATGTCGAGCTGGTGAAGGACGAGCTCTACGGCGAGGACGCCGCCGCCCGCCGGCGGGTGCAGACGGTGCTCTACACGGTGCTCGAGCAGCTGCTGCGGCTGCTGCATCCTTTCATGCCCTTCATCACCGAGGAGATCTGGCAGGCGCTGCCCGGCAAGCGCCCCTGCCGCTACCTGATGCAGGCCGCCTATCCGGACGGCTCCGAGCTGAGAGCCGATGCGGCGCTGGCCGGGCGCATGGAGCAGGTGATGGAGATCATCCGCGGCATTCGCAACATCCGCGGCGAGATGGACATCGCCCCCAGCCGGCGCATCACCGTGGTGCTCGACTGCCGGGACGAGGCGGCGGCCGCCGTGGTGGCCGAGGGGCAGGCCTACATCCGCTCGCTGGCGCGGGTCGACGAGCTGCGCTTCGGCGTCGGCATCGAGCGTCCGGAAAAATCGGCGACCCAGGTCGCCGGCCCGGTGGAGATTCTCGTCCCCCTGGCCGGACTGATCGACATCGCCGAAGAGGAAAAGCGCCTGAGCAAGGAGGTCGCCAAGGTGCAGAAGGATGTCGATTTCTTCCGCAAGAAGCTCTCAAACGAGAAGTTCGTCGCCAACGCCCCGGCGCACGTGCTGGAAAAGGACCGCGGCAAGCTGGCCCAGGCCGAAGAGAAGCTGGCGGTGCTCAAGCAGAGCCTGGAGCGCATCCGCTCCCTCGGATGAACCTTCCGCCAGATCGACGCATCACCCCGGCCGCAGGCGTTTTCGTCTGCGGCCGTTTGTTTCTATTGACCGGCGTCATTGCATGGGTGACACTTTTGCCGTCTCTTATTTGAGAGGGCATGGATGCGCAAAGCGTTGAGCAGGGAAAAACTGCAGGGCATCTATGGACAGATCGCGAAGCGATATGATTTCCTGCACGCATTCCTCACGGCCGGAACCGACCAGAAGGGCAGAAGGATTCTGGTCGAGAATGCTGTTCGCCAAGGCGACAGAATCCTGGATTGCGGTTCCGGCACCGGATCGGCCGGGCTTCTGGCTGCGCGGTTGGCAGGTGAGCGTGGCCGGGTGACTCTCTTCGATCTCAGCGCAGAGATGCTGGCGGTGGCACGGGAAAAGGCGATCCGGGAGGGGCTTCAGGACCGCGTGACTTTTCAGACGGGTGACATGGCCCGTCTGCCGTTTGCCGATGACAGCTTTGACGTGGTCCTTTCAACCTACAGCCTGTGTCCCCTGGATGACCCGGAACAGGGCGCTCTGGAACTGTTCCGGGTGACCAGGCCCGGCGGCAGGGTTGCGGTTGCCCATTCGACCGAGCCTGAAAACAGGCTTGTCAGATGGCTGGCCGGCCGCATTGAAGATATCGCCTGGCGGTTTCCCCGGCTGTCCATGGGCTGCCGGGCCGTCAGTGTCGTTTCGGTGCTGGAGCGGGCAGGCGGTTGGGTCGTTTTGGCAAAACGCATCGGCCTGCCATTGTGGCCGTTCATGCTTTTCATTGTCGAGAAACCGGCAAGTCCGGCATCCAGTTCGCCCGGCGCGGGGTGCGCCCCATCGACCTCGTCACTCAGATTCTGTCACCAGTCGCCACCACCCGTTCTACGGAAACAGTCATGAGCAAAGTGAAACACACGGCAAGTTTCAGCATCGATCAGCCGGCAAGGGTGCTCTTTCCCCTGTTCAGCGCCGAAGGGGAGAAGCTGTGGGTTCCGGGGGGGGGATTACGAAAATGTCATGGGCTCGACCGGTCTGCATGAGGACTATGTCTTCCTGACGAAAAATCATGATCATGCCTCGGCCGATGCGATCTGGCTGGTGAAGCGGTACGAGCCGGAATCTTGCCTGGTGCAGTTCTACAAGGTGGAGCCGCAGGACAAGGTCGGTGTCATTACCGTCCGGTGCCGAGAGCTCGCCGAACGTCTGACCCGGGTCGAGGTGACTTACGAATACATCGCCCTGAGCGAAAGGGGCGAACAGTTCATTGCCGGGTTTACCGCGGATGCGTACGAGGCGTTTATCGGCGAATGGAATCGGCTGTTGGTAAATTATTTTGCGGCCAAGGGTTGACGGCCTGCCCCCTCCGCTTCTGGTGCGGCGGAAAAAGACGCAGAGTCAGTCCTTCGGCAGCAGGCGCTGCAGGCGGCTGCGAATCTCGTGGCTTTCGCCGAGATCGACGATCTCGTCAACGGCGCGGGCCGTCTGTTCGAGGTTGATGCGCTGCAGCAGGGCCTTGATGCGGGGAATGTAGGGCGCCGGGGTGGAAAATTCGCGCAGGCCGAGGCCGAGCAGGGCGAGCAGCCCCAGCGGATCGGTGGCCATCTCGCCGCAGAGACAGAGCGCGCGGCCGGTATCCCGGGCGATGAGGTGAATCTGGCGGATGGTCGCCAGAACCGCGGGGTGCAGGGGGTCGTAGTACTTGCGGACCAGTGGATTGCCCCGGTCGGCGGCCAGCAGGTACTGGACCAGGTCGTTGGTGCCCAGGGCGAAGAAGTCGACCAGCTCGGCCAGGTGGCGGGCGATGGGGATGGCCGCCGGCACCTCGATCATCACCCCCAGCGGAATGTCGGCCACATGTTCGATCTCTTCCCCGGCCAGGTTGGCCGCCGCCTGCCTGACCGCCTGCCGGCAGGCCAGGGCCTCCTCCACCGACGAGATCATGGGAAAGAGCAGTCTGACGTCGCCGTGGCGGGCGGCCATGAGAATGGCCTCGATCTGGGTGATGAAGATGTCCGGATTGTCGAGCGAGACCCGGACCGAGCGCCAGCCCATGAACGGATTGTCTTCCTCCGGCGGCGCGAAGTAGGGCAACGCCTTGTCGCCGCCGATGTCGAGGGTGCGGATGGTGACCACCTCGCCCGGAAATCCTTCCACCACCTTGCGGTAGAGCCGGTACTGGTCGTCGCGGTCGGGAAAGCCGCCGCGCGCCATGTAGGGAAATTCGGTGCGGTAGAGCCCGACGCCGCGGGCGCCGTTGTGGCGGGCGATCTCGATGTCGCTGACCAGGCCGATGTTGGCCCGCAGCACGATGTCGACGCCGTCGGCGGTGCGGGCCGGCAGTTTCCGCAGCTCGTCGAGCCGTCCCAGCTCCCGCCGCCGCTCCCGGTCGAGCCGGCGGTACTCCTCCTCGACGGCCGGCTGGGGGCGGATGTAGAAGGTGCCGGCGTTGGCGTCGAGAATGACCGGGGCCTCCGGTTCGAGATGGCGCAGCACGCCCCTGACGTCGACCATGGCCGGAATGCCGAGCGACTTGGCCATGATCACGGCGTGGGAATACTCGCCGCCGGATTCGGTGACCAGGCCGAGCACCTGCTCGGGATCGAGGCTGGCCATGTCGGAGGGCAGGATCTCGTGTGCCACCAGAATGCCGGGGGTTTTCAGGTGCAGGCCGCTTTCCTCCCGCCCGGTCAGGTGCGCCAGGATGCGCCGGCCGATGTCGGCCATGTCGGCCGCCCTTTCCCGCAGGTAGGGGTCGTCCATCTTTTTGAAGGCGTCGATGTAGGTGCTGACCACCTTCTTCAGCGCGTAGGGGGCGCTGTGCCCGGCGTCGATCTCGTCGAACAGCTTGTCGACGAAGCCGTGGTCCTCGAGGATCATCAGGTGGGTGTGAAAGATCGACGCGTCCTCCTCGCCCAGGCGTTCCGCCATCCGTTTTTCGAGAAACAGGGTCTGGATGCGGGTCTTTTCCAGCGCGTCGGCGAGTCTGCTGCGTTCCTCGTCGGCGTCGACGCCGTCCTCGTCGAAGATATCGGCGAATCCCTGCTGGTTGTCGAGGATGTGCGCCGGTCCCATGGCGACGCCGGGGTAGGCGACCTGGCCGCGCAGGATCGGTCGCTGCTCACACTCGTCGGCTGCTGTCGGCTCTCCGGTCTGTCCGGGGTCGGGCAGGGCGCTCTGCCGTCTGTTGATCGAGTCGAGCAGCCGGGCATTGATGACGATCGACGCCACCTGGAAGGCGATGGTCGACAGGGCGCTGATCTCCGTCTCGGTGAAGGTGCGCGGTTCGACGGTCTGGATGACGATGACGCCGAGCGGATTCTGCCGATCGAAGAGCGGGATGCCGAGGAAGGAGTGGTAGCGTTCCTCGCCGGTCTCGGCGAAGTAGCGGTAACGGGGATGCTTTTCCGGTTCGCGGATGGCGACGGTCTGCCGCTTCTCGACGGTCAGGCCGGCAAGGCCCTCGCTGGTTTTCATGGTCACCCGGCCGACGGCGTCGGGACTCAGGCCGTGAGTGGCCCGCAGGCGCAGGGTTTCGCCGTCCGGATCGAGCAGGTAGAGCGAGCAGACCTCGGTCTGCATCCGGCGCGCCACCAGGTCGACGATATTGTTCAGGGTCTCGTCGAGATTGTGCGACTGCAGGATCAGGGCGCTGATGTCCTCAAGGGTGCGTAATCCGAGTTTGCCTTGCATCGGTTCCGTTGCTGCCGGTCGTGTTGAGGGAGCGAAGGTGTGTGTTCGCGCCCCATGATAACCAAGGCGACGGGCTGTCGCCAAAAAAAAACGCCGTCCGGGGGAGAGAGAGCCCGTGACGGCGTCAAAAGGGGCAGGAATTGGTTGAAGGATCCTGTGTCCCCGGCATGTATTCATTTGTTAAGCAAGGGGTGTGCCAAGGGGCGCAGATGACGTGACAGGGGGATTTATCGGCGTTTGCGGCGGTGCGGAGATGTCGAAGTGTGTCAAAAATGGCCCATTTTGGCCGCTGCTCCCGGTATTTCGCCACGAAAGGCAGTGGTAAGGCCAATTGTGAATGTGTCGCATGTGGCACACCTGTGCGGCATGTGTGCCACAGCTGGCTCAGGTGGGCCGGCGGCGAAAGGCCTTGCTGTCGATGCCATGCCGTTCGAGCAGGCGGTAGAAGGTGCGGCGTGGCAGCTGGGCCTTGCGAGCGGCGGCGGAGACGTTGCCGCCCGTTTCCTGCAGATAGCGCTTGAGCAGGTTGGCCTCGATTCTCCCGACCTGGGCCGAGCGCAGTTCGTTGAACGTGGTGGGTCGATCGGCCGGCAGCTGGAGCTTCTGGTAGAGCTCGGCGAAGACGACCGGCAGGTTGTCGAGATGGATCACGTTGTCCTGGGTGAGAACCGCGGCGCGTTCGATGATGTTCTGCAGCTCACGGATGTTGCCCGGCCAGTGGTAGTTGAGCATCGCTTCCACCGCCCGGTCCTCGATGCCGAGCAGGGGCTTGTTCAGCCGCTTGCTGGCGCGTTCGACGAAATGGTGCGCCAGGGCGGGCAGCGATTCCCTGCGATTGCGCAGGGGGGGCAGGTTGATGGTGAAGACGTTGAGGCGGTAGAACAGGTCTTCGCGGAACCAGCCTTCGCGCACACCCTGTTCCAGGTTCTTGTTGGTGGCGGTGATCAGGCGGATGTCGACCTTGATCGAGCGGTTGCTGCCGACCGGCTTGATTTCGCCGTTGTCGAGCACCCGCAGCAGTTCCGCCTGCAGCTTCGGGGTGATGTCGCCGATTTCGTCGAGAAAGATGGTGCCGCCGCTGGCGGTCTCGAACAGCCCCTTCTTGTCGGCGTGGGCGCCGGTGAAGGCCCCCTTGACGTGGCCGAAGAGCTCGCTTTCGAGCAGGCTGTCGGGCAGGGTGGTGCAGTTGACGGTGACCAGCGGCCGGTCGGCGCGCAGGCTCTGCCGGTGGATGGCACGGGCGGTCAGTTCCTTGCCGGTCCCCGACTCGCCCCGGATCAGCACCGTGGTCGGGGTCGGGCCGACCTGGCGGATCAGGTCGAGCACTTCGCGTGTCTTGCCGTCCTCGGCGATAATCTCCAGGTCGCCGAATTCCTGGTCGAGGGCCCGGCGGGCCAGTTCGTATTTCTGCGCCAGGTTGAAGCGGTCCTCCTCGAGAACCTGCAGTGAGTAGGGCAGGCACATGCCGCCTTCCGCCAGCCCCTGGTAGACTGCCACGGCGTGTTCCCGGCAGGTGTGATAACCGCAGGCGCCGCAGTTCAGCTCGTCCTTTTCGCTGTGCTTGTTGGTGGCGCGCAGGATCTGGCGGATGCTTTCGGCGCTCGGCAGGGTCAGCCGCCGATGCTTGTTGGTGAAGGTCCGCCCCAGGTCGGGACTGGCATCGACGTCCAGGTAGTGTCCGGCCGTGCGGTAGGGGATGTCGGTGCTCTGGTGATAGCCGTAGATGAGGTGCCGCTTGGTGAAGGTGGTCAGACGGTTGTTCTTGCCGGGGCCGCCGATACAGCCGCCGTTGCAGAAGCGGATGTCGACCACCCGGGGACGGATGCGCCCGGCCGCCAGGTCGCGGATGATTTCCAGGGCGTTCTCTTCCCCTTCGGTGGCGATGTAGTCGGGATTGTGGGAATCGTGCGGAATGCCGAAGGCACGGAACGGTCCGCCGGCGATGGGAAAGATGCGTCCCTGATGTGGTTCGATGCCGTCGAAGGGGGTCTCCGGCATTTCCCTCAGCCGGTAGCCGTGCTCGTCGAGCATGATGTTCAGCTCGCGGTAGGTCAGCACCGTGTCGATGGCGCCGGCCACCGGTTCGCCGGCGATCTCGAATTTGCCGGCGATGCAGGAGCTGATGTAGATCACCCGGGTGTCGCTGCCGCGCTGCTGCTTGATGAAGCGGCCGATGGCGACCATGGGCGAAACCACCGGCAGCAGGTTCTTCAGCAGCTGCGGATAGTGCCGTTCGATCAGGTCGACCACCGTCGGGCAGTGGCTCGAGATCAGCGGTGTCTGCGGCGGCCGCTCGATCAGGCGGCGGTAATCGTCGCGGATCAGCTCGACGCCGCTGGTTCCTTCGTGGACCTCGACGAAGCCGAGTTTTTTCAGTGCCGTGACCAGCTGTCCGGGACGGATGTCGTTGAAAAAGGCGGGAAAAGAGCAGCCGAGTACGGCGACCACGTCACTGCCCCCGGCCAGCAGGCGGCGGGTTTCGTCGATGCAGTCGGCAATCTGCTTGGCGTTCTGCGAGCAGGAGCGCAGGCACTTGCCGCAGCCGATGCAGCGCTCGTGGATGACTTCGGTGCAGTCCTCCTTGACCTTGATCGCCTTGACCGGGCAGTTGCGCACGCAGGCGTAGCATTTGCGACAGAGATCCCTGTCGGTGGTGATCGGACCCATGGGCCTCCCGTACCAGAAAAGGTGGGTGATTAGACAAGTGGTCGGATTGTGCCATCGACGGCACAGTGAGTCAAGCCGGAATCCGGTCAGGACCCTGCCGGGGCGGCCGGCCGCCGGTAGCGTCCGACCTGCTCGCTGTAGTGGCAGGCGGTGTGGTGTCCGGTGTCCTTTTCGACCAGCGGCGGGTTCTCCACCCGGCAGATTTCGCCGGCGTAGGGACAGCGGGGATGGAAGGGACAGCCGGCGGGCGGGGTGATCGGAGAAGGGACTTCGCCGGCGAGGATCTGTCGTTTCTGGCGGCGTTTCGGGTCGGGAATCGGCACGGCGTTGAGCAGGGCCTCGGTGTAGGGATGCAGTGGATGACGGTACAGTTCACGGGCCGGGCCGAGTTCGACGATGCGCCCCAGGTACATGACGGCGACCCGGTCGCTGATATGCTCCACCACCGCCAGGTCGTGGGCGATGAAGAGATAGGAGAGCCCGTCCTGCTGCTGGATGTCGCGCAGCAGGTTGATCACCTGCGCCTGGATGGAAAGATCGAGGGCAGAAACCGGCTCGTCGGCGACGATCAGTTCCGGTCTGACTGCGATGGCGCGGGCGATGCCGATGCGCTGCCGCTGGCCGCCGGAAAATTCGTGCGGATAACGGTCGAGGTGTTCCGGACCGAGGCCGACCCGGTGGGCCAGTTCACCGACCTCGACGGCCAGTTCCTTTCCGGTGGCGAGGCCGTGCAGCAGCAGCGGCTCGGCCAGGATGTCGAACACCTTCATTCGTGGATTGAGGGAGGAGAAGGGGTCCTGGAAGATCATCTGCATCCGCCGGCGGTAGGGGCGCAGTTTGCGCTGGTTCAGGCGGGTCAGGTCGGTGCCGCCAAAGCGGATGACGCCGCTGTCCGGCTCGATCAGGCGGGTGATCAGACGGCCGGTGGTCGATTTGCCGCAGCCCGATTCGCCGACCAGGCCGAGGGTTTCGCCCGGTGCCAGACTGAAAGAGACGCCCGCCACTGCCCGCAGCCTTTGGGGCGGTCCGGACAGGGGACCCCGGCTGACGGTGAAGGACTTGTGCAGATCGCAGACTTCGAGCAGGACTTCGTTCATCGGCATTTCCAGCAGCGGACCAAGTGGCCCGGCCGCATCTCTTTCAGCCCCGGCGTCCGGCTGCGGCAATGACCGTCCGCCAGCGGACAGCGCTCGGCGTAGGCGCAGCCGGGGGGCAGGTCGGCGATGTCGGGGACCTGGCCGGGAATGGGGTTGAGGCGCTGGCGTTCTTCTCCCAGCTTCGGTATGCAGTCGAGCAGCCCCCGGGTATAGGGGTGCAGCGGTTCGCCGAAGATTTCGCCGGTGGCGGCCGTTTCGACGATCAGGCCGGCGTACATGATGGCGACCCGGTCGGCGCTTTCCGCCACCACCCCGAGGTCGTGGCTGATCAGCAGGGTCGCCATTCCCCGTTCCCTCTGCAGGTCGAGCAGCAGATCCATGATCTGCGCCTGGATGGTGACGTCAAGGGCGGTGGTCGGTTCGTCGGCGATCAGCAGCGCCGGATCGCAGGCCAGGGCCATGGCGATCATCACCCGCTGCCGCAGGCCGCCGGAGAGCTGGTGCGGGTAGTCGGCGAGCCGCATGCCGGCTTCGGGAATCCCGACCTGGGTCATCAGGTCGGCGGCGGCGCGCAGGGCCTCCCCCCGGTTCATGCCCCGGTGCAGCCGCAGGGCTTCGGCGATCTGTTCGCCGACCCGGAAGACCGGATTGAGCGAGGTCATCGGCTCCTGGAAGATCATGGAGATGCGGTTGCCCCGGATGCGTCTCAGCTCCGGTTCCGGCAGCCGCAACAGGTCCTGGCCGTCGAAGCGGATCTCTCCACTGACGATGCGTCCCGGCTCGGGTACCAGCCGCAGGATGGAAAGGGCGGTCATTGACTTGCCGCAGCCCGATTCGCCGACCAGGGCAAGGGTTTCGCCCCGGCTGATGTCGAGGTCGATACCGTCGATGGCCTTGACGATGCCGCGCTCGGTCTGGAAGTAGGTTTTGAGATTGCGGATGGAAATCAGCTCTGCCATGCCTGACCGGGGACCTCGGGAAGGGGTTTTCTGGACTTTACACTCTCGCTCCCGAAGGGTCAACCGCCGCCGGCGTTCGGGAACGCCGGGGAACTGCTTTGGTCCGTTGAATCCGAATCAGTGAGTCTGGGCTGGATGGAGAGTGCAAGTGCTGGTTCCGAACAAAGATTTTCCAAAATCGCAAGGTGCGCCCACAGGTTCACCGGTGATTTTGGGAAAGTTTAGGAGTAGATAATGACTTGTGCTATTCACCAGTGATAAATTTGCTGATTCAGGTTAAAGTAAGGTCCTGATCCATGTATGCAGTCCTGTCAAACCCATTCAAAAATCGGGAGGAAGAGATGAGCCAGATCTTCAAAGCCTTTTGGGTCGAGGAAGTCGAAGCGAAAAAATTCAGCCGCAGTATCGTCGAGCGCAGTACGGACGATCTGCCTCCGGGCGAGCTGCTGGTGCGGGTGCGCTATTCGTCGCTCAACTACAAGGACGCCCTGTCGTCGATCGGCAATCGCGGCGTGACCCGTAAATATCCGCATACCCCCGGCATCGACGCCGTCGGCGAGGTGGTGAGCTGCAGCGACGGCGCCTTCGAGCCAGGTGCTGCGGTGCTGGTGACCGGCCGTGACCTGGGCATGAACACCCCCGGTGGTTTCGGGCAGTACATCCGTGTCCCCTCGGACTGGGCGCTGCCGCTGCCGACCGGTCTGAACATGGCCGAAAGCATGATGCTGGGCACCGCCGGCCTGACGGCGGGGCTGTCGGTGCAGGCGCTGCTCGACGCCGGTTTGCGGCCGGATTGCGGCGACATCCTGGTGACCGGCGCCACCGGCGGTGTCGGTTCGCTGGCCATTCCCATGCTGGCCGCCGAGGGGTTCCGGGTCGTCGCCTCGACCGGCAAGGAGAGCGAGCATGCCTTTCTGCGCGATTTGGGAGCCGCCGAGGTGATCAGCCGTTCCGACGTGCTGGAGAACGCCGACAGGCCGCTGCTGTCGGAGCGCTGGGGCGGCGTGGTCGACTGTGTCGGCGGCTCGATTCTCGCCGCCGCGCTCAAGGCGACCCGCCATGGCGGGGCGGTGACCTGCTGCGGCCTGGTCGCGTCGCCGGAGCTGCATGTCAACGTCTTCCCCTTCATTCTGCGGGGCGTGAGCCTGCTCGGCATCGATTCCGTGGAGATCGACCGTGACCGCCGGGAGCAGGTATGGGGCAAGCTGGCCGGGTCCTGGAAGCCGTCGCAGCTTGCCGACATGAGCCGCGAGGTCGGTCTGGACGGTCTGCAGGTCGAAATCGACCGCATGCTGCAGGGGCAGTCCCGCGGCCGGGTGCTGGTCAACCTCGACCGCTAGGGAGGGCGGCATGGATTTTCGCAACCTGCTGCTCGAAAAGAAGGAGAGGGTCGCCGTCCTGACCGTCAACCGGCCCGCGGCCCTCAACGCCCTCGATCCCGCCACCATTGCCGAACTCGGTGAGGCGCTGCGGAAGCTGGAGGAGGATCGCGACGTGCACGTGGTCATCCTCACCGGCGCCGGTGACAGGGCCTTCATCGCCGGCGGCGACATCTCGGTCATGGTATCCCTCGGTCCGCTCGAGGCCCGGGAGGCCGCCCGCAGTGCCCAGAAGCTGTTCTGCCAGATCGAAAAGATGCCCAAGGTGGTGATCGCCGCCATCAACGGTTACGCTCTCGGCGGTGGCTGCGAGCTGGCCATGGCCTGCGACATCCGCCTGGCCGCCGAGAGCGCGAAAATCGGCCAGCCCGAGGTCAACCTGGGCATCATTCCGGGCTGGGCGGGCACCCAGCGGCTGCCGCGCCTGGTCGGCAAGGGCATCGCCAAGCAGCTGCTGTTTACCGGTGACATGATTTCCGCCCGGCGGGCGATGGAGATCGGTCTGGTCAACGAGGTGTATCCTGACGACGGGCTGCTGCCGGCGGCCAGGGAGCTGGCGGCCAGGATCGCCGCCAAGCCGCAGGTGGCGGTACGGCTGATCAAGGAGGCGGTCGACAACGGGTTGGAGATGGGCTCGGAGCAGGCCTTCGAATATGAGGCCGATCTGTTCGGGCTCTGTTTCGCCACCGAGGACCAGAAGGAGGGAATGAACGCCTTTTTGCAGAAGCGGCCGCCGGTCTGGAAGAACCAGTGACCGGTCGGGACGATCACGGGCGCAGGAGCGGGACGCGCCATGGCGCGCCCCGCTCCTGCGCCGGGTACCGATGAAAAGGCTGGCGCAGCGGCGGGCGTCTGATGTAACGTTGTCACTACGGCCGTTCGCCCCCATGCTACCCCTTTGATTTCTTTGCCGCCATGTTCGAGCCTTTTCAGCAGCTCAGTCCCGTTGTCCAGACCCTGCTGGCGACACTCTTCACCTGGGGAGTGACCGCCGCCGGCGCCTCGCTGGTCTTTTTCGTTCCGGTGGTGCGGCGCAGGCTGCTCGACGCGATGCTGGGCTTTGCCGCCGGCGTCATGATCGCGGCGAGTTTCTGGTCGCTGCTTTCCCCCGGTATCGAGATGGCCGCCCAGCTGGGGCACACCCCCTGGCTGACCGCCGTCATCGGCTTTCTCGGCGGCGGCGTCTTCATGCGCCTGACCGACCGTTTCCTGCCGCATCTGCATCCCGGGCTGCGCATCGACCAGAGCGAGGGGGTCAAGACCTCGTGGCAGCGCAGCACCCTGCTGGTTCTGGCCATCACCCTGCACAACATCCCCGAAGGTCTGGCCGTCGGCGTCGCTTTCGGTGCCGTAGCCGTCGGTCTGCCGTCGGCGACCCTGGGGGGCGCGATTGCCCTGGCGCTGGGCATCGGTATCCAGAACTTTCCGGAAGGGACGGCGGTTTCGCTCCCCCTGTGCCGGGAAGGGATGGGCAAGGGCAGGAGTTTTCTTCTCGGGCAGGCGTCCGGCATGGTCGAACCGGTCGCCGGGCTGATCGGCGTTCTGTTCGTGACCTACATGCAGTCCATTCTGCCCTACGCGCTCTGTTTCGCTGCCGGGGCGATGATCTTTGTCGTCGTCGAGGAACTGATTCCGGAATCGCAGCGCATCAACGCCCATATCGACCTCGTCACCATGGCGACCCTGGCCGGGTTCGCGGTGATGATGGCCCTCGACGTCGCCCTCGGTTAGCCGGCAGCGGCCAGCGGGTTCCAGACGAGCGCCTCAGCGACGCGCAGGCGCTCCGGCATCCTGATCCCCTCTCTTTTCAGTTTTTCACCCAGCAGCAGATTGATCGCCACCAGGGTCTGGTTGAGACGGTCGAGGTCGAGAACGACCTCTCCCGGCAGGCTGTCGAGTCCCCGGAAGTTGAGCGGGCAGAAGTCGATGCGGCGTTCTTCGCCGCTGCCGACCAGCAGTGGCAGTCCCTGGGTCCGGCAGATGACCGGCCGGGCGTCATAGAGCAGGCAGAGGTTCTGCTCCAGCAGCGGACAGTCGTCGCCGGCAGTGTTTGCGAGACGTTTCCGGACCCGTTCGCGTAGTGGTGGCGGAGCTTCGGCGAGGGCCCCGGACAGGGCGAGGGCTTCCACCGGCAGAACGCCGATGTGAGTGCAGCAGCCGGCGCAGCCCGGACGGCAGTACAGCTGCTCGCCGAGACGTTGCCTGGTTTTGGCGGCGAAGGCATCGATCCGGGTCAGCAGCTGCCGGTAGGCGGCAAGAGCGGATGACGGCATGGTTCT
Organism: Geothermobacter ehrlichii; assembly: GCF_008124615.1. NCBI lineage: Bacteria > Pseudomonadati > Thermodesulfobacteriota > Desulfuromonadia > Desulfuromonadales > Geothermobacteraceae > Geothermobacter > Geothermobacter ehrlichii. Next base: position 14,806 of record NZ_VNIB01000007.1, on the reverse strand, counting down.
CAGCCCGGCCCGGCCAGTTCGGTCCGCAACTCCTTCAGCCATTGCAGCAGGGTGCGGGCGTGCTGCTCTCCCGCACGCAGCAGCAGCTTGCGGCCGGCCGATTCGGCTTCCAGGCGCGGATCGGCGAAGCGGTAGCGGTTGATGTGTCGGACCAGGGGAATCGGTTCCTTCGGCAACGGCGTGGCCAGCAGATGATCAATGACCTCGATCAGGCGGTCGTTGAAATAACCCGGCTGCCCGGTCTGCCGCCACGCCTGTTGGAAGAGAGGATAGAGGCCGCGATAGATGCGCAGCAGGGTCTGCTGCGGGATGGCTGTCAGCAGCCGGATGTAGGGGTCGTAGCGCCGGGCGTTGGCCGAGCTGATCACGTCGTGGCCGTCGAGCCGGTCGACAAGAAAGGGGGGCGCCGGCGGATTCACCGGCAGGTGCTGTCTCGGCAGGTTTTTTTCGGGCAGCTGGTCGATGAAGACCACCAGCCGGCCGATGAAATGTTCCAGCCGCAGCAGCCGCAGCAGGGATTTGTCCCGGACCAGGTCCTGCAGCCGTCTTTGCAGATAGCCGTCGACTTCCGCCAGCTTTCTGGGGAAGGGGAGAACGGCCGGCTGTTTCGCGTCCGTTTCCGGCGGTTTTTCCGGCAGGGAAACCGGGTGGCGCGGCGGCATGGGCAACCGCTCGCTCTGTTTCGGGGGAGCCTGCGGCGGCGGTTCGATGTCGGCGGCCGGAGTCGGCGGGCTCTCCGGTTCCAGGGTGTCGTAGAAATACCAGCCGGCGTAGAAGGCGAGCAGGACGACCAGCAGCAGAACGGCGAAGGTTTCCAGTTTCATTTTCGATCCCATGAAACAGAAGATTAGGGCAGCCATCGGCCGGGGTCAATGACGAATCAGGTTTTTTCGGCATTCGACAACGGATCGTCCGTCCATCTGGTATACGTTAGGAAAGGCGCATGACAGGGAATGGCACTCACATGCAGAGCAAGCTCTGGTATCTGAAGCGGGCGGATCTCTTCGCCGGGATGGGCGAAGAACAGATGGCCGACCGGCACGGGGTACGGGAGCGGGGAGGCACCGTCCGGCTGTCACTGACGCAGAAGGATCTGGCCACCCTCATCGGCGCATCCCGCGAGGTGGTGGCTGAAGAGCTGGCCCGGCTCAGGCGTTCCGGCCTGCTGGTCACCGGCTATCGTTCCCTCTCTTTGCTCCACCCGGAGCGGCTGGCCTGAGGGACGGGGCTGCCGGATTGACCGATAATTAAACAGTTCCTTTCCGTCCGCATGCGAGCGGTCGGAACAGGGTGTTGAAAAACGTCATGAGGGCGGACTCGAGGGCATGCCGGCTGCAATCGTTTTTCAACGGCCCGGTAAGCCAACCAACAGACATGGAGGAGAGACGCGATGAGAATGTCACGGATGTTTTCGGCAGGGGCCTGGTGCCTGGTTCTGGTCTTGCTGGCGGCCGCCGTCGCCGTTGCCGGCGGCATGGACCGCCCGGCTGCCGACGGCAAGGCGGTGTGGCGCTACATCCACCAGACCGAACCCTATCAGCAATGGCCGCTTTTCCCCGGCAAGGAAAAACTCTACAAGGGGCGTCATCCCCACGGCGCCTTTCTGACCACCTACGTCAGTCCCGACGCCCTCGCGGCCATCGAGGCGAAAAAGGGCATGCTGCCGAATGGCGCCTTCGTGGTCAAGGAGAACTACACGCCCGAGAAGAAGCTGGCTGCGGTCACGGTCATGTACCGGGTCGAGGGCTATGACAGCGAGGCCGGCGACTGGTTCTGGGCCAAGTACGCTCCCGACGGCAAGGTGCTCAAGGAAGGCAAGGTCAAGGGTTGCATCCAGTGCCACCAGGCGGTGATCAGCAACGACTGGATCTTTACCGGCCCGGTCAAGTAAATCGGCCCAGCGGTCCGGAGGTCTCCTTCCGGGCCGCTTTCCCGTCGTCCGGATGGGCCTGAACCCGTTGAATGGTCTGGCCTTTCGCCAGCATTTTGCGTTATCCTGCCGCAAAACCGATTCCACCAGAGGAAGGATGCCATGGTCGATCTTTCAACCCGCTACATGGGACTGAGCCTGAAAAATCCCCTTGTCGTTGCCAGTTCGAGCCTGACCGGAACCGTGGACGGCGTTCGCCGTTGCGCCGAGGCCGGCGCCGGCGCCGTCGTTCTCAAGTCGCTGTTCGAAGAGCAGATTCTGGCCGAAACCGGGAAGATGGCCGATTCCGCCGACGGCATGTACGGTGGCGAGGGGCTGGAGTATCTGCAGGGCTACGGGATCGAGCTCGGTCCCAGGGACTACCTGCAGCTGGTTCAGGATGCGAAACGGGCGGTGGAGATTCCGGTCATCGCCAGTCTCAACTGCGTCTCCTCGCAGCGCTGGGCCGACTATGCGGAGAAGCTGCAGAGCGCCGGCGCCGACGCCATCGAGCTGAATGTCGCCCTGATGCCGACCGATGCCGGCCAGAGTTCGGAAGAGGTTGAAAACCGCTATTACCGGGTGCTGCACGAGGTCAAGTCGAAGGTCGACATTCCCGTGGCCATGAAGATCGGCCCCTATTTCAGTTCGTTCGCCCATTTCGCCCAGCACCTCTGCGCCGACCGCCAGGAAGCCCCCCCCTTCACCGTCGGCTGGTGCGGTCCGGGGGAGACCGGCGGCAGGATCGTCTGGCGCGGCGCCGACGCCCTGGTGCTGTTCAACCGTTTCTATCAGTTCGACATCGACATCGACAGGCTCGAGCTGAAGGCGGGCAATCCCTACAGCGATTCGAGCGAGATTCATACCCCCCTGCGCTGGATCTCCTTCCTTTACGGGCGGGTGGATGCCGACCTGGCGGCGACCACCGGCATCCATACCGGGCAGGACGCCGTCAAGCAGCTGCTGGCCGGCGCCCAGGTGGTGCAGCTCTGCTCGACTCTCTATCAGCACGGCCTGGAGCGGATCGGCGAGATCCGGCAGCAGCTTTCCGACTGGATGCAACAGAAGGGATTTGACAGCCTCGACCGCTTCCGCGGCCGTCTGAGTCGTTCGCACAGCGACCAGCCGGAAAGCTTCGAGCGCCTGCAGTACATCAAGCTCTTTGTCGGTATCGACTAGCCGGAGGCAAGGTGGACGGGGACCGGCAGACCCGGCTCTTGAACCTGCCGGACGGCAGGCGGCTGGCGGTCAGCGTCTTTGGCGACGCGACGGGCCGCCCGGTTTTCTATCAGCACGGCTTCCCCGGCAGCCGGCTCGAGGCGGCCCTGGTCGCCGAAGAGGCGGCACGGCTCGGTGTGCGGCTGATCGCCATCGACCGTCCAGGCTACGGGCGGTCCGATGTCGCGCCCGGTCGCCGGTTTGCCGACTGGGCGGCGGATCTGTCGGCTGCCGCCAGCGAGCTGGGTATTGGCCGCTTCGCCCTGCTCGGGGTGTCGGGCGGCGCCCTTTTCACTCTCGCCGTCGCGGCGCATCTGAAAGAGCGGGTTTCGGCGCTGGGGCTGGTCTGCGGTCTGGCGCCGGTTGTCGTTCCGGAGCTGGCTCTGGCCCTGCATCTGCCGGCCCGCCTCTGTTTCGGGCTGATGCGATTCTGTCCGCGGCTGGCCCGCCCCTTTTTCCGTTCCGTCGTCAGCCCCTTGCTCGCCGCCCGTCCGGCGTGGACGCTGGGACTGCTGGCGCCGGTCATGCCGGCGGCCGATCGCGCCATCCTGCGCCGGCCCGATGTGCGCGAGAGGCTGGTGGCCTCCATCGCCGAGGCGTTTCGCCGGGGAGGGGACGGGGTGGTGCAGGATCTGGAACTGCTCGCCGGCCCGCTCGATTTTTCCCTGCTGTCGATCCGGGTTCCGGTGATGATCTGGCATGGCGGGGATGACCGGACGGTGCCCGTCGCCCACGGCCGCTGGTACGCGGCACAGCTGCCGACGGCGGTTTTGGAGGAAATTCCCGGCGAGGGGCATTTCTCGCTGCCGGTCCGTCGGGGCGGTCACATACTGGAGGCCCTTCGGGCCATGATGGAGCAGGCGGATGCCAGGGCGTAATCCATTCAGCGTTGTCGTCGATCGAAGCGGGTCCGGGAGCGATTCGGGAGACTTCGCCAGCCGGAAGAGGGGAGGTTTGTGGTGGGGTCTCCTCCTGTTCTGCCTGTCTCTTTTCCTGTCGGCGATGCCGGCCGTCGCCGAGGATGACGAGCCGGGGAGACTTCCGGTCCGCGAGAGTCCCGTCGTCATCGGCGGCGACCACAACTATCCGCCCTACGAGTTTCTCGACGAAAACGGCGATCCGGCCGGCTTCAATGTCGAGCTGTCCCGCGCCATCGCCGAGGTGATGGGCATGGAGATCGAGATCCGCCTCGGCCCCTGGGACGAGATGCGGCGCGGACTGGCCGACGGCACGATCGATATCCTGCAGGGGATGGCCTTTACCCGCGAGCGGACCAGCGAGGTCGACTTCTCCATTCCCCACGCCAAGGTGCACCAGTCGATCTGGGTGCGCAACGGTTCGCCGATCAAAAGACTGCGGGACCTGGCCAACAAGCGGGTCATCGTCATGCGCGGGGCGGTGATGCACGATTTCATGCTCGACCGGCCGGAACTGAACGCCGAGCTGGTGCCGGTCGAGACCCTGGAGGACGCCCTGAGACTGCTCGCCGAAGGAGAGTGCGATGCCGCCCTGGTCGCCAAGCTGCCCGGCGAATACCTGATACACAAGGCCGGCCTGGACAACATCCATCCCATCGCCCGGCCGCTGGTGGCCCAGGACTACGGCTACGCGGTGAAGAAAGGCAACCGCGACCTGCTGGCCAAGATCAACGAGGGCCTGGCGCTGCTGAAGAAGTCGGGTCGCTACCGCCAGATCTATGAACGCTGGTTGGGGGTGCTGCCGGAACCTGGCGTTCCCTGGGAGCGCATCGTCCGGCTCGGCGCCCTGGTCGTCGGGCCGTTGCTGGCGGTGCTGATCCTGACCGTCATCTGGTCGAGCACCCTCAAGCGGCAGGTCGCCCTGCGGACCGAGGATCTGAAACGGGAGATCGCCGAAAAGGAGGAGGCCCTGCGGCGGCTCAAGGTGCACCAGCAGCAGCTTATCCAGGCCGACAAGATGGCGTCCCTGGGGGTGCTGGTGTCCGGGGTGGCACACGAGGTGAACAATCCCAACGGCCTGATCCTGCTCAATCTGCCGATCCTGAAAAAGGTCTGGGCCGATGTGGCCGCCCGGCTGGACGAGCATTACCGCCAGACTGGCGATTTCAGGCTCGGCTGGCTCAACTACTCGCGCATGCGCGACGAGATCCCGCAGATGCTCAACGAGATGCAGCAGGCGGCCGGGCGCATCAAGCGGATCGTCGAGGACCTGAAGGACTTCGCCCGCCGCGACGACGCCGAACTGAACGAGGATGTCGACCTGAACGAGGTGGCCCAGGCGGCGGTACGGCTGGTGGAGAACACCCTGAAGAAGGCGACCAGCCGTTTTCAGATCGAGCTCGCCGATGGATTGCCGACCTTTCGCGGCAAGGCGCAGCGCATCGAGCAGGTGGTGGTCAACCTGCTGCTCAACGCCTGCCAGGCCCTGACCTCCCACGACCAGGCCGTTACTTTGCGCACCTGGCGCGATGGCGACCATTTGGTTCTAGAGGTGGCGGACGAGGGCCGGGGCATCGATCCGCAGCATTTGCCGAAGCTGACCGATCCCTTCTTCACCACCCGCCGTGAGAGCGGCGGCACCGGCCTGGGACTGTCGGTTTCGGCTGGTATCGTCGAGGAACACGGCGGCCGGCTCGAGTTCACCTCGCGTCTTGGCGAGGGGACGCGGGTCAGGCTCTATCTGCCCCAGGAGAGGCCCGGAGATGAATGACGCGCTTAATCCAGAATTCAGCATTCTGATGGTGGACGACGAGCTTCCCTGGCTGCGCAGCCTCGGCATGATTCTCGAGGGGCCGGGAGGTTTCACCAACCTGCTTCAGTGTTCCGACAGCCGGGAGGTTCCCCGCCTGCTGGCGGAGCACGACATCGGTCTGGTGCTGCTCGATCTGACCATGCCACATGTCGGCGGCGAGGAGCTGCTGCAGCGCATTACCGAGGAACATCCCGAGGTGCAGGTTATCATCCTGTCCGGCATGAACCAGCTCGAAACCGCCGTGCGCTGCATGCGCCAGGGAGCGTTCGACTATTTCGTCAAGACGGTGGAGGAAGACCGCCTGCTCGACGGCGTGCGCCGGGCGGTGCGCATGGTCCGCCTGCAGCGGGAGAACCATGCCATCCGGAGGCGGCTGTTCGGTCGCCGGCTGGAACGGCCGGAGGTCTTCGACCACATCGTCACCCGGCATCCTTCGATGCTGGCGATTTTCGGCTATCTCGAATCGATCGCCGCCTCCAGGCAGCCGGTGCTGATTCTCGGCGAAAGCGGTGTCGGCAAGGAGCTGGTCGCCAGGGCGGTGCACCTGCTGAGCAACGGCCGGGGCGAGCAGGTGAACGTCAATGTCGCCGGCCTCGACGACAACGTCTTTGCCGACACCCTGTTCGGCCATGCCCGCGGCGCCTACACCGGAGCCGAGCGCGAGCGGGCCGGCATGGTGGAGAAGGCGGCCGGCGGCACCCTTTTTCTCGACGAGATCGGCGATCTGTCGCCGGCCAGCCAGGTCAAGCTGCTGCGGCTGATTCAGGAGGGCGAATACTACCCGCTCGGCAGCGACACGCCGCGGCAGAGCTCGGCGCGCATCATCTGCGCCACCAACCAGGACCTGGCGGCCAAGGTGTCCGACCGCAGTTTCCGCAAGGACCTCTATTACCGGCTGCACGCCCATCAGGTGCGCATCCCGCCCCTGCGCGAGCGGAAAGAGGACATCCCCCTGCTGCTCGATCACTTTCTGCGCAAGGCCGCCGCCGAACTGAACAAGCCGGTGCCGACGCCGCCGCCGGAACTGCTCGACCTGCTGATGTCCTACTCCTTTCCCGGCAACGTCAGGGAGCTGGAGGCGATGGTGCACGACGCCGTCAGCCGGCACGAAGGGGGGGTGCTCTCGATGGCGGTCTTCAGGGAACGTACCGGGGAGGGACGCGAACTGCAGCGAACAGCTGACCGGGAGAACATCTTCGCCATGCTGCCCGAACTGCCGACCCTGAGCGAAGCGGCGGACATGCTGGTTGACGCCGCCATGGAGCGGGCCGGCAACAACCAGACCCTGGCGGCGCGGCTGCTGGGCATCTCCCAGCCGGCGCTGAGCAAGCGTTTGCGTCAGAGACGTTCCGTTTCTTGAGGGGTATAACCATGGCTATAACCATAACCCTGGTTATAGCCCTCGGCAAATCCTGCCCAAACCCGTCCTTTTCCTTTCGTCATCTCCGCGTCCATAACCAAAGTTATACCCTCCCGGGTCGCCCGTCTGCCGATAATTTTTAGAAAATCGTTTTACAAAACAGGGTGTTGGCGTCGACGCTGCAAACTGGCATCGGCCTTGCTGTATACGCCGTGGCCGAAGATGTAATCACCGTCACTGCCTTGCAGTGACATCAACCACAAAAGGAGGAGAAAACATGAAGAAGTTGCTGACCCTTTGTCTCGCGGCGGTCGTCGCCGTCGCCATGCTGCCGGTATCCGGCTTCGCCGCCCGGACCACCTACGTCACCATCGGCACCGGCGGTGTCACCGGCGTCTACTATCCGACCGGCGGCGCCATCGCCAAGATGGTGAACAAGAAGCGCAAGCAGTACCATCTGCGCGCCACCGTCGAGTCGACCGGCGGTTCGGTGTTCAACGTCAACGCCATCATGGCCGGCGATCTCGAGTTCGGCGTCGTCCAGTCCGACCGCCAGTACCAGGCCTATCACGGCACCGCCGACTGGGAAGGCAAGCCGCAGAAGAAGCTTCGCGCCGTCTTCTCCATCCATCCCGAGTCGGTGACCATCGTCGCCGCCGCCGACAAGAACATCAAGACCGTCTACGACCTGAAGGGCAAGATCGTCAACATCGGCAACCCCGGCTCCGGCCAGCGCGGCAACGCCATCGACCTGCTTCAGGCCGCCGGCATCGATTACAAGAAGGACCTCAAGGCCGAAGGGCTGAAGGCCGCCGAGTCGGCCAGCATGCTGCAGGACGGCCGCATCGACGCCTTCTTCTACACCGTCGGTCATCCGAACGGCTCGGTGAAGGAAGCGGTCGCCGGAGCCCGCAAGGTCAACTTCGTCGAGGTGCCCAAGGCCATCGTCGACAAGCTGGTGGCCAAGTTCCCCTACTACGCGCCGTCGTTCATTCCGGTCGACCAGTATCCGGGGGTGATGAACAAGAAGAATGTCGAGACCTTCGGCGTCAAGGCGACTTTCTGCACCAGCGCCGATGTGCCTGACGACATCGTCTACGCCATCACCAAGGAAGTGTTCGAGAACTTCGACGAGTTCAAGAAGCTGCATCCGGCCTACGCCGTGCTGACCAAGGAGAGCATGCTGCAGGGTCTGTCGGCCCCGATCCATCCCGGCGCCCTGAAGTACTACAAAGAAGCCGGCCTGATGAAGTAAGCCGCACGGCCGGGAGGCGAAAGCCTCCCGGCCTTTCTTCCGTTTCGATCCCTGAGTCAAGCCGCCGCCGGCGGCTTGACTGAGGCGACCGAGGCCTCGAGATGCCATCAAGGAGTACCGACCATGAATGACAACCATTTGCAGGAACCGATCGACGAGGGACTTGAAAAGGCCCGCCGCATGGTGGAAGAGGAGGAGATGGGGCTGCGTCATGCCGTCGGCTGGCAGCGCTTCATCGTGCCGATCGTCGCTTTTTGCTGGTCCATGTTCCAGCTGTCGCTGTCGAGCTGGCTGCTGCTCGATTCGACCTACGTGCGGTCCATCCACCTCGCCTTCGCCCTCTTTCTGATCTATGTCTCCTTCCCCACCCTGAAGCGGAAGGTGAACATCCCCGGGTTGCGCTGGATGTCGGCGACCGACCGGATTCCGACGGTCGACCTGGTCATCGCCGTCGTCGCCGCCCTGATCGCCCTCTACATCGCCATCGATTACGAGGGGATCGCCAACCGGGTCGGCATGCCCAACACGCGCGACATGATCATCGGCGGCCTGTTGGTGCTGATCCTCTGGGAGGCTACCCGGCGGGTGGTCGGTCCGGCGCTGGCGGTGATCGGCATTGTTTTCACCCTCTACTCCTTTTTCGGGCCCTACATGCCCGATTTCCTTTCCTTCAAGGGGGTGAGCCTGACCCGCTACATCGGGCAGATTTCGCTGACCACGGAGGGGATCTACGGCGTGCCGATCTATGTCTCGGCCAAGATCGTCTTCCTCTACGTCCTGTTCGGTGCCCTGCTGGAGAGAGCCGGCGCCGGCAAGTTCTTCATCGATCTGGCGATGAGCCTGCTCGGCCGCTACAAGGGGGGACCGGCCAAGGCGGCGGTCCTCTCCTCGGGACTGACCGGCCTGATTTCCGGCTCGTCGATCGCCAACGTGGTCACCACCGGCACCTTCACCATTCCGATGATGAAGAAGGTCGGCTATCCGCCGAAGAAGGCGGCGGCCATCGAGGTGGCGGTGTCGACCAACGGTCAGCTGATGCCCCCGGTCATGGGCGCCGCGGCCTTCATCATCGCCGAATACGTCAATCTGCCTTACCTCGAAGTCTGCAAGGCGGCGGCGATCCCGGCCTTTGCTTCCTACGTGGCCCTGTTCTTCCTCACCCACATCGAGGCGAGCAAGCTGGGGATGCGCGGCCTGCCGAAGGCCGAGCTGCCGGTCTTCTTCCAGGTGCTGTTCGGCGGCCTGCACTACCTGCTGCCGATTTTCTACCTGCTCTACGAGCTGATCGTTCCCCGTCACTCGCCCGACATGGCGGCCTTCCGCGCCACCATGGTGCTGCTGGTGATCATGCTCTTTCAGCATGTGGCGCGGCTGCGCAAGGAGGAGCGGCTGCCCTTCGGTGAGGGGCTGAAGCTCGGCGTCGTCGACATCTTCGAAGGCATGGTCGCCGGTGCCCGCAACATGGTCAGCGTCGCCGTGGCCACGGCGGCGGCCGGCGTGGTCGTCGGTGTGGTGACCATGGGCCTCGGTGGTCTGGTTACCGACATCATCGACACCCTGAGCATGGGCAACCTCTACATGATGCTCGGCATCGTCGCCATCGCCAGCCTGATTCTCGGCATGGGGCTGCCGACCACCGCCAACTACATCGTCATGGCCAGCCTGACGGCGCCGGCCCTGGTCACCCTGGCCGGGGACAGTGGCTTCGTCGTGCCGCTGATCGCCGCCCATCTGTTTTGCTTCTACTTCGGCATCCTGGCCGACGACACGCCGCCGGTCGGCCTGGCGGCCTACGCGGCCAGCGCCATCGCCCGCAGCGAGCCGATTCCGACCGGCATCCAGGGCTTCCTCTACGACATCCGGACGGCGGCGCTGCCTTTCATGTTCATTTTCAACACCGACATCCTGCTGGTCGGCATCGACAGCTTCCCGCTGGCGATCTTCATCTTCGTGATGACCTGCTTCGGCACCTGCTCCTTCGCCGCCGCCACCCAGGGCTGGTTCATCGCCAAGAACAGGTTCCACGAGACCCTGCTGCTCTTTCTGGTCTGCGCCATCATGTTCCGGCCCGACTTCTGGGGGCACCTGATCGGTCTTGAGAACCACTACATCTGCTATCTGGCGGGTGTCGCCCTGCTGGTGGTCATCTACCTGATGCAGCTGCCGCGGGCCCGGAAGCACGCCGCCGCCATTGCCGCCACGGCGACGGGAGGCGCGGCATGATACCGGTCTACAAAAAAATCCTGTTTGCCACCGACCTTTCCGCCAGTGCCTCGACCGTGCTGCGGCACGTGGTCGCCATGGCCAGGGCCCACCAGGCCTCGGTGGAGATCGTGCACGTGCTTCCCGATGTCGACCAGGCGGTCATCAACTATGTGGCCACCATCATGGGGGAGGGCAAGCTGGGGCACATCGAGAAGGAGCACCGCGACGAGGTGGCCGGGTTGCTCAGCCGCAAGCTGATGCAGTTCGCCCGCGAGGAGCTGGCCGACCATCCGGAGGATCTGGAGCGGATCGACCGGATCGAGGTGCTGCACGGCCCGCCGGCGCCGGTCGTTCTCGCCGAGGCCAGGCGGTGCGGCGCCGATCTGATCGTCATCGGTTCCCATGGCAAGGGGCGACTCGAGTACGCTTTTCTCGGCAGTGTCGCCCAGCGGATCGTCCGCAAGACGGACATACCGCTGCTGCTGATTCCACTGACCGACTGAAGCAGGAGTCTGGCATGACCGAATCGGAAAAGGTGCGCTGGTTCCGGCAGGTATCGAAGACCATCACCGCCCGTTGCCTGGAGGCCGGCGCCAACCTGCAGTGGCTGCAGGAGCAGATGCATCCCTACCTGTCGGTGACCATGCGGGACGAAGCCGACGCCATCGGTTCGCTCGCCATCCAGCTGCCGACCCTGAAGGACACCCGCCGCCTGGTGCTGCGGGACACGCCGAAGTCGCTGGTGATCGCCCGGCTGAACCGTCCCGGTTCCCTCTACGACACCCTGCGGCTGCTGCGCGAGCGGGAGATCTCCTACGCCCAGTTCACCCATTCCTACGCCCCCATCCCGGGCATCGGCGAGGAGCTGGAGCTGCAGCGTTTCGAGTTCGACCGCAAGACGGCGGAGGATATCGCCGGCGTCAGCGAGATCCGGGTGCCCCGTTCCTTCGTCAAGGAGATTCGCGCCGCCCTGCGCGAGCATTATCCCGGCTACGACATGGGGCGGCTGGACAAGGAGCTGCGTCTGCTCTGGCTCAACAACGAGAACTACGTCCGCTACTCGCCGCCGCGCCGGGTGGCCCAGATTCTCTGGCTCTACCAGCAGTCGGTCGCCAGCGGCGGCGTCTATTTCGACGCCGAGCCGGCGCAGGAGATCGTCGACCAGCCCGAGTACCGCATCCTCTTCGCCGCCGGCAACCCGCCGCAGCTTGATTTTCTGCACCAGGTGATGGAGGTCTTCAAGCGCCTCGGGCTGGGGATCAAGCGGGCCTACTGCCTGACCATCCACAACGGGCTGCATCCCTACTTTCTCGGCACCTTCTACCTGCACGGCAATGGCGAGGCGCTGCTGGAGAAGAACGGTTTTCTCTTCAACCAGCTCAAGCAGGAGCTGTTCAACACCCAGATCCTGTCGACGGTGTCGGCCACCTACCGCCAGTACGTCGCCGCCGGCCGGATGACGGGCATCGACGCCTCGCTGGTCAATGCCTTCGCCAGCTTCTGCCACACCACCCTGGCGCACAACCAGCCCGACCGGTTCGGCTACCAGGAGGTGGAAAACGCCTTCATGTCCGACCTGGAGATGACCCTGCGGCTGGTGGCCCTGTTCCGGGCCCGCTTCGAGCCCGGCCTGCAGGAGCGTGAGCAGGCCTACCGGACCGAGCACGCCGAGCTGGAGCGGGCGATCGACGACTACAACACTGGTCACGCCTATCTCGACGGCATCCGCAAGACCATCTTCCGCTGCTGCCTGCTCTTCATCGAGCACACGCTGAAGACCAACTTCTTCGTCGCCGAGAAGCACGCTCTGGCCTTCCGTCTCGATCCGGCCTACCTCGACCGGCTGGGGCCCGAGTTCACCTCCGACCTGCCGCCGGAACGGCCCTTCCGGGTGACCTTCTTCTTCGGCCGGCACGGCTGCGGCTATCACATCGGCTTCTCCGACATCGCCCGCGGCGGCTGGCGCACAGTGCTGGCCAAGAACCGGGACGACTTCATCACCAACGCCAACACCCTGTTCCGCGAGAACTACGTCCTGGCCCACACCCAGCACCTGAAGAACAAGGACATCTACGAGGGTGGCTCGAAGATGGTGGTGGTGCTCGACGCCGCCGACATCGCCAACCGCGAGATGGTCACCCGGCGCCTGTACAAGCTGCAGTACGGCTTCATCCAGGCCTTTTTCGACATCTACGTCACCGAAAACGGGGTGGCTCGCGATCCCCGGGTGGTCGACTACTACCGGGAGGACGAGCCGATCGAGCTGGGGCCGGACGAGAACATGCACGACGAGATGGTTGAGCTGATCGCCCGCATCTCGACCAAGCGCGGCTACCTGCTCGGCCCCGGCGTCATCTCGAGCAAGAGGTTCGGCATAAACCACAAGGAGTTCGGCGTCACCTCCACCGGCGTCATCACCTTCGCCGACATCACCCTGCAGCAGATGGGCATCGACATGCGCCGGGACGCCTTCAGCGTCAAAATGACCGGTGGCCCCGGCGGCGATGTCGCCGGCAACGCCCTGCGCCTGCTGCTGGAGCGGGCGCCGAAGGTGCAGATCCGGCTGATTCTCGACGGCACCGGGGCGCTCTTCGATCCGGCCGGTGCCGATCATGACGCCCTGGCGCAGGTGGTGCTGCGGCACGACATCGACCAGTACGATCCGCAGGCCCTGCACGACGGCGGCATGATGATCTTCCGCAGCCAGACCCGCAAGGACGGACTGCGCGAGCTTTACCGCAAGATCAGCCGCCAGGGGGACACGCTGGTCGAGGAGTGGATCACCGTCGACGAATTCTACCGGCTGTTCAACAGTCTGGTCTTTACCGTCGAGGCCGATCTCTTCATCCCCGCCGGCGGCCGGCCGGAGACCATCCACCGCGGCAACTGGCAGCAGTTTCTGCGCGACGGCCAGCCCAGCGCCCGCGCCATTGTCGAAGGGGCCAACTCCTTCATCACCCCGGAGGCGCGCGACCGGCTGCAGGAAGCCGGCGTCATCATCATGCGTGACGCCTCGGCCAACAAGTGCGGCGTCATCTCCTCCTCCTACGAGATCATCGCCAATCTGCTGCTCAGCGAGCAGGAGTTCTTCGCCCACAAGGAGCGTTACGTCGGCGACGTGCTGGCGATTCTTGAAAAACGGGCCGCCGACGAGGCGAGGCTGATCTTCCGCCGCAAGGAGCAGGGCGGGGGCAGCTACACCGAGATCTCCGCCGCCATCTCCCGCGAGATCAACGGCCACTACGCCCGCCTGTTCGACTACTTCCAGAAGAACCCGGAGCTGGCCGACCGGCCGCTCTACCGGCGGGCCCTGCTGGCCCACCTGCCGAAACTGCTGCGCGAGACGCCCCGCTTCCGGCGGCGGATCGGCCAGCTGCCGCCCAAGTACCGGGCCGCCATTCTCGCCAGCGAGGTGGCGTCGAGCCTGGTCTATCAGCAGGATGCCGAAGCCGCCTACGAGGCGATGCTCCAGGCGCATCTGCAGCGGCACTTTTCCGGAGGAAAGGAGACGGCCTGATGGGACCCGACCCGATACTCGCCCTGCATCAGGAAGACCAGAATCTGGCCGCCGGCGTTACCGTGACTGCTTTCTGGTTCGACTTTCGCGGCCGTTACCACGCCCGGGCGGTGGTCGAATCCCTGCGCACGGACGTTGTGCGGGTACGGCTGGTCGAAGCCGCCGGTCCGCATGCCGCCGGCAGTCTGATCGACATTCCGCGCATCAGCGATTCCCAGAACTGGTCGAGCGAGAACTGCGTTCGACTGGCAGTCAGCGGAGTCTGACTCTAATAAACCTCCCACTCTCCCCTTGAATCGCCGGCCCTTGCGGGCCGGCATTTTTTTTTCAGGGGCGGTGCTTTTCCGCCAGCTCGGCGTTGGGCTGCTTTTCGCTTGCTGGGGAAGGGAGTGTTCGAGCTTCGTTGTGGTGGGTGGGAGATGAAGAAATGTGATAATTCAAGACCTGACCCCGGGCATTTTGTTTACCATGGTAGATTCAACTCATAAGTGCACCACCTTCGAGGTGGGTTAAGAGGCAGGACATGATGGGGCTTCTGGTAGTGTTGAAAGCACGACCAAACAACACCCAGAAAGGAACCCATCATGTCCTACACACATCTTACACCGCAGG